>JANONY010000324.1:0-22348 GCA_031421055.1 Actinomycetes bacterium
CGCGGGCGA
This sequence comes from Actinomycetes bacterium, assembly GCA_031421055.1. Classification (GTDB taxonomy): domain Bacteria; phylum Actinomycetota; class Actinomycetes; order Actinomycetales; family Microbacteriaceae; genus Conyzicola. The sequence continues at coordinate 10 of JANONY010000324.1, forward strand.
GGGGGCTCCAGCTCTGCGTCACGATGCCCATGCGAGCGTGAAATTCGCGAAGCGCTGGCTGGCTGAACCGCGGGTGCAACTCGATCTGGTTGACCGAAGGAAGAACGCCTGTCTCGCGCTCGAGCCGCTCGATGAACCCGATGGTGAAGTTGCTAACACCGATGCTGCGCACGCGGCCCTGTTCGCGCAAATCGATCATCGCTCGCCAACTGTCGACAAATTTGTCGACGCTGGGGTTTGGCCAGTGAATCAAATACAGGTCAACGCGGTCGAGCCCGAGATTGGCAAGGCTCTCGTCGAAGCTAGCGAGCGTTGCGTCGTAGCCATGGTGACGCCCAGGGAGCTTCGTCGCCACCAGTGGCGAGGCGCCAGACCGACGAACCGCCTCGCCAACCTCACGCTCGTTCTCATAATTGACTGCCGTGTCGAGCAGCCCGTAGCCGGCCTCGATCGCGCTAACCATCGCGGCGACACCCTCTTCGCCTCGCAGTTTGTATGTTCCAAAACCGATCATCGGCAGGGTTGTTCCGTCGTTGAGCGCGAGATTGTGCAGTGTCATGATTCAAGTGTCACCTATTCTCGAAGCCATGATCGAATCCGTCATACTCGACATTGTTCTGCTCGTAGTGCTCATCGGCTACGCGATCTTCGGCTACCTCAACGGATTCGTGCACGCGCTTTTCGGCTTCCTCGGCGCGATCGTCGGCGCGGTGGTCGCCTACTTTTTCGTACCTATCGTTGCCAACTGGGTTGAGGACTCCACCTGGAGACTTCTCGCTGTCGTCAGCGTCGCTGTGTTGCTCATGGTTGCCGGGCACGCCGGAGGCGTCGCGATCGGTGATGCCGTCGCGCGAAACGTGAAGCAGCGCGGCCTCCGGGTTATCAATCGTGTGCTCGGCGCTATGACGAGCGTGATTGCGACCACTCTCGTCATCTCCCTCCTGGCCGCGGGGCTTGCGACGTTTGGCATTCCGGTGCTCTCGCGCGCGCTCGCTGGGTCGAGCGTCGTGCGGGTCATCGGCGCGCTGACGCCGGATCCCGTGCTCGGCGCCATCAATCGCCTCCGTACCAGCCTTGTGCACGATGGGCTACCCGCCATTACCGCGGCACTTGGCGGAATCGTCAACCCGCCGACCCTGCCCGACATCGACACCGGCTCACCCGCGCTCGACGCTGCGGCCCGATCCGTCGTGCGCATCACCGGAAACGCCTCGGCCTGTGGTCAAAACCAGGCGGGCAGCGGCTTTGTCATCAGCGATGACCGCGTCGTCACCAACGCCCACGTCGTCGCTGGCGTTGAGCAGCCCGTTGTCGAAACGCCAGCAGGACAAGTGCTCACCGCGACCATCGTCTACTTCGATCCAGAGACTGACTTGGCGGTCATCGCCGTGCCTGGGCTCGACTCGCCAGCACTCACCCTCGGAGACACTGCGGCGGATGGCGCCAAAGGCGTGATAAACGGCTATCCCTACGGAGGTCCATTCGTTTCAAGCCCGGCCGAAGTGCTCTCGGTCGACATCGCCAGCGTTGCCAACATCTACGCCGACAGCGAGAACCTGCGCGAGGTGTACGCGCTCGCGGCGACGGTGATCGAGGGTGACTCTGGCGGCCCACTGCTCGATCTCAACGGCCAGGTCATCGGGGTCGTCTTCGCGCGATCCGCCGACACAGAAAACCTCGGTTACGCCATGACGATGGCAGAACTCGACCCCGTGGCTGCGGAGGCTGCCGACCTGACTAAGCAGGTAGTCGCGGGGCGCTGCGTGCGAGGCTAGCCCGCGAGCGCTCGCGCGCGATGGACAACCCCGTAGGCGATCAACCCCTGGCCGACGAGGTAGAAAGCCATGATGATGAAGTCGATCGGGTAAAAGTGCCAGCCAGGCACGAAAAATTTGAGCGACAGCAGAGTGTCGCTGATCAGAAACGTTACGGCGCCGATTATCACGAAGCGATTGGCGCTGAACGACACGGCCGCGAGCGCGACGATGAGAAGGCCGTAGATGGCGACCGGCACCAACAGCGCACCAACGTGCGGTGCGAGCACGATCACGATGAGCACCCACCACGCCGCGAAGGCGAGCACCGGCCACGGCACTCGTCGCTCGCGCAGCACGAAAAGAAACAGCACGAGGTAGGCGGCGTGCGCAAGCGCGAAACTCGCAAGCCCGAGCAAAAAGCCGATGCCCTCTGGATCGGCCAGCAGCGCATCGCCGACCCACGAGAACACAATGCCGAGGGATGCGAACACGAGCAGGCGCGTCACACCGAGACGAAGCACTCCGAGCAGCAGCCAAAGCAGCGAAACGAGCAGCGCAGGCATCAACATCAGCTTGGTCGAACTCGACCACGCATCGTTGCCGAAAAGTAGCGCTGCAAGGTGAATAAGCGAGACAGCAATGAACGGCAAAAACGGCACAAGCCGCTGCTTCATCCCAGCGCTGTTCCCGGCGCTGTTCCCAGCGTTCATCCCAGCGCTCATCGCCGCGCTCGGGTGTTCGTAACGGTGTCTAGGCGATTCCTCATGTATCCGTTATACAGGGGTCAGAGCCCGGCGTGCCAGTCGGCGCGGCAAAGTAACGCTATCGGCCGAAAGAACTCACCGCGTTGAGCAGAATCGTGTAAGTGATAACCGCAAAGGCACCGACTCCCAGCGCGCTCGCGGCGATCGCCCAGCTCAGCTGTGTGCGCCAGGCAGCGCGCACCGTGGCGCGCAGCAGTTCAAATTGCTCACGCACCAACGAGGGCTGCACCGGCTCAGCGCCGCTCGAGACCCAGGTCGATGCGAGTGACGCCGCCGCCGTGATGCGCACGACCTCGGCTGGCGTGAGTGCTCGGCGCTGGCGCAGCAGCCAGGCCGCCACGTTCGACGACGCCAGCACGGCAACGTCGCGGTGCTTCTCTCGCACCACAAGGCTCTTGGGCGCAACGATTGCGAGGATGCCACCAACGTCGATGTGCCCACCGGCCGCTGATGCGAGCGAACGCTCGGCACGACCCATCTCGCACTCGATGGTGCGAATGTGTGGATACCCCACGCCGCCGACCATGAAAGTTCGCTTCGAGGCCCAGATGGTGAGACCGGCGTGGTTCTTGGTTGACACGATGAAGACGCCAGCGGGGCCGATGACGAGGTGGTCGACGTCGACTGAGCTCGGATCCACCGGCACAGAGTGCAACACTTTCCATTCCGGCCCAAGGCGGCCGAGCGCCTCCCCCACCTCAAGCTCGCCAACAACGCCGCGGTACATTGCGTGCGTTTCGGGCGTCAGTGGGCTTCGGCCGAATACTCGCGCAATCGGCGAGCGCGACACCCCATCGTCGTGCGCCCGCAGCAGTTCGAGGATGGCTGCATGGCCCGCAAGGTTGCCGTCGAGTGAGCCATCAAAGTCTTCGGCTCGTCCGTGGGCAGCGACATCGCCGTCGGTCATCATGTGGTCCCTGCGCAGGCTCAATTCATGGGTCGGGTTACCCACTCACCACTGTGACGGAGCACGTCGGCCGTCAACACCCCCAGTGGGGAGGGTTTTACGCGGCCAAACGACAATTTTGCGCCCCAGTCCGGGGGCGTGACGCGCGTTCTGGCGCTAGAGCCCAGCAGGAAGCTCGCGCTCACCGACAAGATAGAGTCTCTGCGTCGGCCTCGTCATTGCGACGTACAGCGCCGATGCACCGCGTTCAATTTCGTCGACAATCTGCGCGGGCTCGACCACGATCGCCGTGTCGAACTCGAGACCCTTCACCTCGCTCGGCGTCATGAACGCAATCGGTCGCCCGAGCCCCGCTGCGCCGCGCCCCGCCGAGTCACCGAGTTCGGATGACGCGAAAAGCTCGTCGACAATCGAGGCGCTGGCGATGACGGCAATCGTGCCATTGGCGTTGATGGCACGATCTGCGACCAGCACTGCGGCGAGCGTGCCGAGAACGTCAGCCGTGCGGTGCTTCTGAACAGGCCACTCGCTCTCGCGCACAGAGCGCGATCGGGTGATGGTCAAGCCGTGGGCCAGGGCCATGGTCTCTGCTGCTGAGGCGATTTGCGCTGGCGTTCGGTAGTTGACGGTGAGTTCTTCAAGCCGCCAGTTTTCTGCACCAAACGAGCCGAGCGCATCGTCCCAGGTGATGGCACCGGCCGCGGCACTCGCTTGCGCAACATCACCGACGATCGTAAACGATCGCTGCGGGCCGCGCCGCTGCAGCAGCCTCCACTGCATCGGCGAGAGCTCTTGCGCCTCGTCGACGACGACGTGTCCGTAGGTCCAGGTGCGGTCACTCGCGGCAAGCTCCGCGGTGCTGGCGCGCTCTGCAATCGGGTCGAACCCACTGGCGAGCGATTCGGCACTGATCATGCCCTCAACGCCCATGTTGTGAATCGCCTGCTCTGCGTTCTCGATGTCGCGCTTGCGTTGGCGCTGTGCTTCTTTGCGGGCTGAGTCATTGCGGGTGACCACTTCGCCAAGCAGTTCTGCAGCCTCGTCGAGCAGAGGAACGTCGCTGACCGTAAATGCGGCGTCACGCTCGCGCCGCAACAGCGCGCGTTGCGGAGCGCTCCAGCCTGGCGTCAATGACTCGAGCCACCGCGGCCGTGCATACAGATCGTGCAGCAGCTTCTGCGGTGTCAGCGGAAGCCACGCGGTGTTGAGCATGACCTTGACGTCATAGGAGTTGCGCAGGTCATCGCGCAGGTAGCGCTGGTCTTCTTCGTCGACAGTGTTGCCGTGATCACGCAATTGTTCGGCGAGCGCACGGCCGAGCGAGGCGAGCGCCACCTTGTTGAACGTGGCGCGGGCGAGGTTATGCGGCTTGTTCATCTCCCACGCGCGCTGCATCGCGTGCCTGATCAGCTCGGGCTCGACGCTCAGCCTTTCGCCGTTGACGTCGATTACCTGAGCTTGCGCTGGCACGACCTGCCGCGAACGCACGGCGCGCGAGATCAGGCCAACCATCTCGAGACTGCCCTTGAGTTGTGCGGTGGCTGTGGCGTCATCCAGCGCGGTGTCGACACCGGGAAAGAGCTGCCCGACGCTCGCCAACACGACGCCCGTCTCACCAAGCGAGGGAAGCACTGACTCGATGTACTGCAGGAACGAGCGAGAAGGCCCGACGATGAGAACGCCACTCGAGGCGAGCCGCTCTCGGTGCGAGTAGAGCAGGTACGCTGCGCGGTGCAGCGCCACGGCGGTCTTTCCGGTGCCTGGCCCACCCTGCACCACGAGCACTCCGCGAAGCTCTGATCGAATGATGCGGTCTTGCTCTGCCTGAATTGTCGCGACGATGTCGCCCATGCGCCCGGTTCGCTGCGTGGTGAGCGCAGCGAGCAGCGCAGCCTCCCCCTGCAGGTGCGAGGCATCACCCTCGAGCATCGCGCGGTCGAAGATCTCGTCATCGACGCCGACAATTTCGCGGCCCTTACTCTGCAAATGGCGGCGGGCCCGGATTCCCAAGGGCGTGGCAGCGGTCGCCTGATAGAAAGCGCGCGCTTGCGGAACTCGCCAGTCGAGCAGCAGCGGTCTCTGCTCGGCGTCGCGCAGGCCGATGCGGCCGATATAGCGAAAGCCGTCAGCAGTCTGATCTTCAGGATCTGGTTCGATCAGCTCGAGGCGACCGAAGGCGAGCCGCTCGTCGATTTCGGTCAACTGACTCACGCGATCTTCGTAGACGCGGGCGAAGGCATCACGCTCTGAGCGGTTCTGGTGCGTTCCGCCCTGATTGGTGCGCCGCACGGCCTCCAACTCGCGTTGAGCGCCATCGCGTAACGCGTCGAGCCGCGCGTAGAGCGCAGCCACGTACGCGCGTTCACGCGAAAGTTCAGCAGAAACCACGTCGTAAACCCCTCGAAAAGCCGGTTAGTAATTCTACTCGGCCTGCTCGGCCGGTTTTGGCGCATCACGCATCGCCCCGGCTATTGCGCTACGCAATGCGCAGGAGTAGACCTGTATTCATAACAACTCATCGCCCAGAATCGAGCCGCAGGCTATGCCGCGCCACTGGGCGATGAGTTTTTAACCGCCAGCGATCGTCGCTGTGCCACGATGAACCCGTGAAGCGCACAATCGACTACACCCCATTGCTCACCAAACCGAGCAAAGAAGAGGTCGCGGCCTACCGCACGCGCGCCACGGCGACAAGCAGGCCGTCGGCATCCGTTGGGGCAGGCACCGTCGTCCTTTTTATCGCTGCCGGCAGCGTGTTCTTTGCCGTCATTGGCTCTGTCGCAGTTCTGATCTTCGGCCTCGTTCTCTTGCCGAGCGGCGACGCCGCTGCCGGCAGCGTCATCGCAGCCGTCGTGCCGCTCGGAATCATCCTCGGCATCGCGGCCATCCTCATCGTTAGCGCGCGCATAGCTTCCCGCTCCGGCGGCTGGGAGCTGTGGGCGCGGCTCGACAAATTCGCAACGGCAAACGGGATGATCTTCTCGCCACGAGACCCCAACCCCCAGTACCCGGGCGCAATCTTCAACATCGGCGACTCACGCCGCGCGCTCAACCACTTTCGCAGCGCATCCGATCGCTACCTCGACATCGGCAACTACTCGTACTCGACGGGAAGCGGTAAGAGCCGGTCGTCGCACAGCTGGGGTTTCATGGCCCTGCACCTCGACCGCAAGCTGCCGAACATGGTGCTCGACTCCAAGGCCAACAACGGTCTGTTCGGCGGCACGAATCTTCCCGCGATCTTCACGAAAGACCAATTGCTTTCTCTCGAGGGCAACTTCGACGAGTTCTTTCGGCTCTACTGCCCGAAGCAGTATGAGCGCGACGCGTTGTACGTCTTCACTCCGGACCTGATGGCCCTGCTGATCGACAACGCCGCCCCGTTCGATGTTGAGATTGTTGATGACTGGCTGTTCGTGTATTCAGCTGCCCCATTCGAATCCGCCGATCCTGCCGTGTACCAGCGGCTGTTCAGAATTGTCGACACCGTCGGCAGCAAGGCCCTCGCGCAGACGGAGCGATATACCGACGAGCGAGTCGGCGAATTCGCGATGAACTTCGTTGCGCCGCAGGGCCAGCGGCTCACGCGCGGAGTCTCGGTCGGCGCGATCGTGCTGACGATCGTCATCGCGGCCTTCTGGATCGCGCCGAACCTGTTGGCGTTCGGAGAACTCTTCAGGCCGTAGGGGGCAGGGCAAGCAAAGCGGCTCGCCGTGAGACGATCGCGGCAAGGATCGCCGCTTCTTCGGCCTGAGCTTCAGCGAGACCATGACCGTTGACCATGCGTTGGCGAATGAATGCCAATCGAGTCGAATCCGCGATATAGCCGCGCATGACCAGGTGGAGTCCCTGAGCGCGTGCCCACGTCAGCGCCTGTCGCCGGCCGGCCGGAGTGGCCAAGGCCGGGATCTCACTCGCGCTGTACCAACCAGCCGCGGCGTACTCGTCGAGTCGCGTGCGCGTCAATCGCGACTCGGCCCGGCGAAGAAGAATGACCACGGTGAGCGCGCCGAAGAAGAGCGGCATCTGAACAACCACGTAGTAGAGCAAGAAGTCGTCGGCGACCACTATGGTCGCTCCGTTCCACAGCGCGTGCAGCACTATGGCGGGCACGAGCCCGACCAGGTACGCGATAAAGCCGCCTGCTATGCCCCGGCGGCGAGCGGCCACCCCGATCGCGACACCCGTGCAAATTGTGAACATGACGTGGGCGAATGGCGACATCACCCCACGGATCACGAACACACCAATCACGCCGCTCACCGACCCAGCGCCAAGCAGTTCTGCGCCGAAATACAGGATGTTCTCTGTAAAAGCGAAACCGGCGGCTATCGTCGCCGCGTACACGACGCCGTCGACTGGACCGTCGAAGTATTTTCGCGCGGCGAGAAACAGAATCAGCACGCCGAAGCCCTTGACCGCCTCCTCCACGACTGGCGCTTGAATCACCGAGCCGAGAAAGTCGCGGTCGCCGGCCGAAGTACCGAGGCCGTCTTGAACGATCTCGACCGAGACGCCGACGAGCAGCGCGACAAAGATCGAGGTGATCGAGCCCCAGAGGAAACAGAAGATCAGAAGGGCGCGGGGCTCCCGCTCCCAGCGGTCTATCCATCGGATGCCGAGCAAGACCGCGGCAAGCGGCACGAGCGCCATGAAGCCAGCAATCGCCACCGCGCCGGTGCCGAGGCTCGCGATGAGAAATGCGGCAACGAGCAGCCCGGTGATTCCGATCAACACGAAGGCGATCGTCGCGGGTACGACGAGGCTGCGTTTGTGGCCGACAGCATTCGCGACTTCGACTGGCCCTAGCTGCGCAAGACTCGCGGCCGTGACATCGGCTGGGGCGTGCGCTGGTCGTTGGGCCAGGTGGGGCGAGGGCTGCGACATCGGACCGCCTAGGACTGCTGCTCGCGCAGGATCTGGAGGGCGCGAGCGACGCGGTCGCCAAGACCGGCCACGCCGGTGCGCGATGACTTCTCTAGCTCGATCAGAAGGTCTTCGACCTCGGTGCGCTGCTTGAGGTAGACGGCATGCCACGCGGTCTTTGAGGCGAGCGAAGCGCGTGCACTCGTCACGGCGAGTGCAGAGCTCGTGACAGCGGCGGCCACGAGCCCGAGGACCGCCCACCACGAGGCCCAGTCGCGGGCGATGACCATGATCGCCACGGCAAGCGCGAGCGTGAGGATGGCAAGCAACGGAGCAACAACCCTCAGCAGGTTGCCGCGCCACAGGTACGCCCAGGCGTACTTCCAGCCAATGGCGGTCATGGCGCGCAGCCCTGAGGTCGGCACGGCGCGAAACTCGTCTGCAAGGTTCTTGAGTTCTGCCCTCGTGCGCGACAGCGCGGCGCGATCACGCACCCCGAGTCGGATGTGCCGATGCTTGCGATCGATTTCGTCGAGCTGGCTGCGAAACGCGCTGATCTGTGCGCGCGTCACCCTCAGCTCCGACTCTTCTTCAAGGTTGGCGCGCAGCGCGGCGTAGCTGAGTGCGTCGACCCTGCCGAGCGCGTAGACGATCGCGATGCCTGCAGCGAACGCGACGAACAACAGAATGCTGATCACGATGAGTCCGTCCCGCGTGCGCGATTCGTCGAATAAGAGCCGGCCCGCATAGTCGATGCCGAGAATGAATCCGAGCACGAGCGTGAACACCACCGGGATCGACCAGAAGTACTCGGTCACCCGTCGCTGCGCCTGGCGACGCCGCAATCGGTAGTCGTGGGCACCACGCACGTCGACGAGACTCGCGAACAGGTCAGAGAGTTGAAGGGCGAACAACAAGACCCAGAGCAAGAAGCCGTAGAGAAGGATGGTGACGGCGAGTGAGATCGGACTGTCCACCCGATCGAGACTACTAGGCGGGTGTCAGCGTCGCCCTGCTATTGGATCAGCGACTCGTCGACGGGGATGCGGCCCACCGTCGTGAACACATTGACCGCGACCATCAGCCCGGCAAATGCGACGAGAATGGTGCGCAGTTTCGGATTGAAGGTCTGTTCTAGGCGGGCATACATCTCCGCAGGAACGCCGTGCGGGTCGCGCGCCACGAGGCGACCCCAGTCGATCAGCAGTTGCTCGGTCTCCGTCACCTGCGGGTTGTCGAGGTCTTCGCCAGAGTCGGTGAGCATTTTGCGAAAGAATGCTGAGCAGATCGGGCTGCCGTACTCGTCGCTGATGGCGAAACAAAAGAGCGAGACCGCGCGCTCGCCGAGGTAGGGCACAAGCGCATCGCGCAGAGCGAACCACTCCTGGTAGGCCCCGAAGCTCGGCAGGTGGCCAAGCAGTGTCGCATCGAGGTTGCCGATTGGCCCACCGTAGAGCTCAACGTGGCGGTCGCTTGCCGCCGTGGCCGCGGCGTCCAGCTGGTCGTAGTTCGTGATCGGCAGGAACGTCATCCCCCCAGCATATTTGGCCAACCTTTTTCTCGAGCCTTCGGTTACGCAGCGAGAAGCACCGCAGGTCCAGGAGTCTCTCGGTTCTGCACGGCGCGTCTAGCCGACTCGGCGTCACTCAAGGGGTACCGAGCGATCTGCACGTCGTCGAAGACTCCGAGTCGAACGGCCTGAAAAACGTCGGACGCGGCAATTTGAGCAAAACCGTGACCGTTGCGCAGCAGACGCGCTGCCGCGTAGTCCTTCGCCGTGATCACCACATCCGCATCGGAGTCAACGAGCTCTGCCCCGAGGTGGCGCACCCACGCGCGCACGAGAGTGTCGACACCCGAGTCGTCGGCGTCGATCGACACCCGGTTGCCTCGGCCGATCGAGTGCAGTTGCTTGACGATCGCGCGCGCCACGAGCCCGAGAGGCAGCAGCGCAGCCGCCTTCTCGATCGCGACGTCTTGGGGAAACCCGATCAGGTCGCGCTCGCCGATGATGTGCGAGAGACCAAGAGTCTCAGAGGTCAATCGGTAGGCGACTCGGTCGCCAGGGGCGAACCCGCCGGCTTCAGGCCCGACGGCTTCGATGCGACCGATGACTTGAACGCCGAGGCCGCTGAGGCCGAGCGCACCAACGCGAACACGCACCTCACCATGGCTCGGCCGCTGCAGGGTGGAGCGGGAAAGACGGCTTCTGGTCTGGCTTGGCATTGTGCGGTTCTCTCTCGCCGCACGGTGAAAATGCAGCTACCCATCAAAACACCGCGCCGAGGTGCGTTATTCCGGTGGGTCGAAGAGTCAGTACACCTTGCCAGGGTTGAGAATTCCCAGCGGATCGAATACCGCCTTGATCTGCCGCTGCAGTTCAAACTGCTCGGCCCCAAGCTCGTCTTTCAGCCAGCGGCGCTTGAGCACGCCGATGCCGTGTTCACCGGTCAGGGTACCGCCGAGCCGGATGGCGGCGAGGAACATCTCGTCTGCCGCCTTCCACACCCGCTCGGGAACCCCGCCCTCCCTGGTCACGTCTGGCTGAAATACAAAATTCGGGTGCAGGTTGCCGTCGCCAGCGTGTGCGACTGTCGGAATCTCGATGTCGTATTTCGCGGCGATCACCTCGATCGCGCTGAACATCGCGGGGAGCGCGCTGCGCGGCACGCAGACGTCTTCGATCAGAACGGTGCCGTTGGCCTCCATCGCCGGATGAAAACTGCGGCGGAGCGCGAGCAGCCGTTCTCCCTCTTCTGCGCTGGTGGTTAGCTCGGCATCGCCACCGAGCGAGCGGATGATGCCAAGCACGGCATCCGCTTCGATTGCTGCCGCAGAGCCGTCGGTTTGCACCAGCAGATACGCCTCATCGCGCACGACGATTCCGCGGAAGGCGGCAATGGCGACCATCGCGTTTCGGTCGAGCAACTCCATAATTGACGGTCGGAGTCCCGATGACGAAATGACCGCCGCCGCTCGAGCGGCCTCCTCGACGGAGGCAAAGTAGGCACCAATGGTCGAGATCGGTGCGGAATCAATGCGGCGAAGTCGAAGAGTTGCTTCGACGATCACCCCGAGCAGGCCCTCAGAGCCGACCATCAGAGCGGTGAGATCGAAACCCGTCACCCCCTTGATCGTGCGGTGGCCGAGCGAAATCAGGCGGCCGTCGGCGAGCACGACCTTGAGACCAAGCACCGCGTCGCGCGTTACGCCGTACTTGACGCACAGCAGGCCGCCGGCGTTGGTGGCGATATTGCCGCCGACCGTCGAAATGGTGCGACTGGCGGGGTCGGGCGCCCACCACAGTCCCCTATCGGCGAGTGCGGCGTTGAGGTCTGCGTTGATGATTCCGGGCTCGACGATCGCGAGTTCATCGTCGACGAGCACATCAATGATTCGTGTCATGCCCAGGGTAGAGATCACGATCTCGCCTGCCCCAGCGTTCGCCGCTCCGGCAAGCCCGGTACCCGCTCCGCGAGTCACGACGGGCGTCCCCGTCGCCGAGGCGATGCGCATCGTCTGCTGAACGTGCTCGATCGTTGTCGCATGCACGATGGCGAGCGGTCGACCGTTCGCGACGTGTCCTGACTTATCGGCGCGCGCCGCTTCTAGCTGCGCAGCGTCGGTGGAGACCACATCACCGAGTGTCTCGCTCAATGCAGAGACAACATCGGTCTTTGATTGCAGGTCGGTCACGCCCCCCAGCGTACTTTGCGCCGGAGCTCGGCGAGCTAGCTTGCCGGCGGAATGACCAGAGCGCCGGTCGCGGGCACCATGCCGCTGAGCCGCTCTGGAGACAACACCCGCGCGACATCCTCTGCTTTCATGAGTTTCGCCTCGACAACGAGCTCGGCGATCGAGGCGTTGGTGGTCAGCGCGGCATGCGCGAGTGTCGCGGCTGCTGCGTAGCCGATGTACGGCGTGAGCGCTGTGACCACCCCCACCGATGATTCCACCTGCGCAGCGAGCCGCGAGTAGTTGGCCGTGATGCCGTCGATGCAGTTGACGCGAAGCGTGTAGCACGCGTTGGTGAGCCAGAGCAACGACTGCAGCAGGCTGTGCGCGATGACGGGCTCGAAGGCGTTGAGCTGCAGTTGGCCGGCTTCGGCTGCAGCGGTGACTGTCGCATCCGCCCCGATGATCGAGAACGCGACCTGGTTCACCACTTCTGGAATCACCGGGTTGACCTTGCCTGGCATGATGCTCGAGCCCGCTTGCCGCGCCGGAAGCATGATTTCGCCGAGGCCGGCTTGCGGCCCACTCGAGGTGAGTCGAAGGTCGTTGCAAATTTTCGACAGCTTGACGGCAGCACGCTTAAGGTTTCCGCTCAGAGTCATGTAGACGCCCGTGTCGGATGTTGCCTCGATCAGGTCGGGCGAGGTGACCATCGCGATGCCGGTGACCGCAGTGAGGTGACGGCATACCGCTTCCGCGTAACGCGGGTCGGCTGTGATGCCCGTGCCGATCGCCGTCGCGCCCATGTTGGTCTCGCTCAGCAGCGGAATGACTTCGCTCAATCGGTCGTAGTCTTCTCCGAGCGTCACCGCGAAACCGCGAAACTCTTGACCGAGTGTCATCGGCACTGCGTCTTGCATTTGCGTTCGGCCGATCTTAAGCACGTCGTTGAACTCGCGACCCTTCGCCGCGAACGCCCGTGCGAGCAATTGGTGCTCAATGAGCAGGGTGTTGGTGCCGACCACCATCGCGATTCTGATCGACGTCGGGTAGACGTCATTTGTGCTCTGGCTTCGGTTGATGTCATCGATTGGGTGCAAAAACTGGTACTCACCCCGCTTGTGGCCCATGATCTCCAGCCCGCGGTTGGCAATGACTTCGTTCGTGTTCATGTTGGTGCTGGTGCCAGCGCCACCCTGAATCACTCCGACGCAGAACTCGTCGTGCAGTTCGCCAGCAATGATCTCTGCACACACCTGCTCGATAACCTCCGCCTTCGCCGCATCGAGCGCGCCGAGTTCGAGGTTGGCACGGGCAGCGGCAAGCTTGACTTGCGCGAGCGCGACGATCAGATCGGGGTACACCGAGATCGGGCGCGTGGTGATCGGAAAGTTCTCTAAGGCCCGAGCGGTGTGAATTCCCCAGTACGCCTGTGCCGGAATCTCCATCGATCCAAGCGAGTCAGTTTCGGTGCGCGTGTCTATCACGATGCAACCCTACGAGCCGCGAGCCGCGTTGGTGAAGGAATACAACGATCCGGGACGAAGCAAGCACGATCGTTGCGTCTCACAGCGGCCACGAAGCGATCGCGAGCGTTCACGCGCGAGATCGCCACTGCGGTCGGGCTCAGCGACCGCCTCCTCCTCCTCCGCCTCCGCCGCCGCCGGACGAGCCTCCACCGCTTGAACCGCTCGAGAAGCTCGAACTGCCGCCACTCGACCACGAACTGCCACTACTCGATGACGACGTGACAATGGGGCGGATCGAGGAGCCACTTCTCGTCGAGAACGACGACAGGGTGTTCCCAAGATTCACTCGCGACAAATCGGAGTTGAGCCATGAAGGGCTGTCGGAGACCGCCTGGTACTCGAGCTCAAGTTCGCGCGACCACTCTTTCTCTACGCCCCACAGCACGGCGTACGGCAAGAGCTTCTCGTGCAGCTTGACGATCGAGCGCTTATCGCTCGTCACCACCCGCTCCGCTCCCTTCGGGCTTTGCAACACCCGAAGTCGATCTTCTTCGGCCAACGTCAGATAGTCGCGAATGCCGAGTAGGTAGTCGCGCGCTTGCGCTCCGGTCTCGGTGAGAACGTAGGGTTTGACCAGAAATCCGGAGGCGATGAAGAAGATCACGATCGAGGTGATCGCGTACCCAAAGACTGGACCCGCGTCGAGTTGTACGAAGAACGTCCAGATGAAAATAGCGGCGAACCCGAGACCGAAGAGCCAGCCGAGGCGTCGCAACCAGCGGTTGAGTGACCCAGCGGGCTGCGCCCGCATGCCGTCTGCGATGACCGCATTAAAGGCCTTGGCGCGCTGGCTGTACAGCGAAGCACCGGCCGCCGCCGGCAGTTCAGCCAGCAGCACACTCTCGCCAGGCTCATCGAGTTCGTCGAACAGAATGTTGAGCACGCGCAACTCGGCGGCTGTCGCGCCGGCTTTTGTCACGAAGTCGAGTCCGAAGCGGTCATTGAGGCCGGCGTCCGCACCATCCGGGTAAAGATCTACGATCTGCACCGTGCCGTGCACGGCTAAGTCAACAAACTGCGCGGCCATCGCCGTGCTCTCACGATTGATTAGATCGCCGGCCTTCATCAGATCACGGTCGTCGGGCACGGTGTACTGCGGCACGATGATGCCCCGACCGCGCGCGTCACGCCAGAGCCCATAGCGCACCAGGACGGCGACGCCGAGCAGCACGAGCGTGGCAAGCACGAGCCACAACGGTGCCTTGGTGAAGATCCAGCTGTCTTGCGCAAGCTCAGGCTGCACGAATGTTCCTGCCTCGAAACCGATCGCGATCGTCAGGTTCTGCCACGCCCCGACGTCGCGCACGGTGGCGGTAAACTCGCCAGCGGAACTCTCGAGGATGTTGCACGGCTCGTTGGCACCGTAGTACCCCGTGTAGCACGCGCTCTCGCCGGTCAGCGCGCTGCGCAGGCTCTCGTCTACGTGCACAGCCACACTGACGCGACCGAAGCTCTGGGCCCACTCTGTGCCGTTGATGTCCCAATAGAGCTCGTCGCGGTGATCCTGGTCGAAAGCGCGAATCACGTTGTGTGCGGTGTACGAGATGACATAGGTTGTGCGCCCGCGCACGAACTCATCCGTTCCTAGCGCGAGTTCGACCGCGCGGAACTCGTAGGCGTTTGATCCGTCATAGCTCGTGTCGACATTCGTTTGGGTGAAAAACACGGAGTTGCCGTTCTCGTCGTGCACGGCGAAATCGCTGAGGTAGAGCGGAACATCGCCGTAGTAGCTCGGGATATCGCGCAGGATTCCGCGGTTTTGGTCGTAGTCAGGAAACACCGCGACGAGCGTCTCGACCACGCGCATTTCGGCGAGCCCGGCTGCGTCTCGAGCGAGCGTGTAGTCGGCGTCGAAGGACTCGAATGAAAAGTCGCTCGTGTCGCCTCTGACCAGCGGAACCGCAGCGACAGGGCCACCCATAAACACCGTGCTGAGTGGCAGCAGCACAAGCACCGGGGCCACCATCATCGCGGTGATTCGCTTCACGTCGCCAGCGTAGCCCCCACGAAAGGGGGTAGCAGGTCGCACTGTTGGGGCGTGCATCTTGGGTCGGGTACGCAATAGGATCAGGAAACGACTCGACGGAGAGCGTGTTTTTTGTCCATGTTTCTTCGGGGGTCATTTCGTGTCAGACGATCAATTCCGCGCACCTGCTGGCTGGTACCCCGATCCTCTCGGGCTGCCGCAGTTGCGCTGGTGGAACAACCACGGCTGGACCGAGCAGGTGTCGGCAGCGCCAGAGCCGGTGCTCGTTCACGAGCCGCGCCTTGCGTGGAAGGAAGCTGAGCCCGCGGTGATTCCCGTGCAGCAGGCACCGGCCGCCTACCGCCCTCCGACTCCCCCGCAGCCCAAGGTGTCTACCTCGCTCCAGGAGCTTGAGGGTCCGCGCCCGGCAAGCAAGGTCACCGAACCCTCTGATTTTGACAACTGGCAAGCCAATTTCGTGCCTTCCGTCGCGGTGGCAGCGCCCACAGCGTCCACAACGCCCACAACGCCGACGCCGCCACCCGCCTACTGGGATGCCGACGACGATGGCCGCCCCAATCCCTCGATTCGCCCCGAGGACCTCAAGTTCTGGTCAGGCACGAGCCCGGCAGAACTGCGCCGTCAAGTCCGCGAAAAAGCCGCTCGCGAGTAGCCCGTCGTTTCACGGTTTTTTACCGTGTGAGCGTTCGATCTTGAGGGATACCCCCGGCTTTGGGGGTGCTTAAGTGCGCCCTGAGGGGATGCTATTTTGACCGCCCAATCTCTATAATTGCGAGGACTCGAAACACAATTGCGTTCGGGGAGGGAAGTGCACTGTGTCACAGGATGATCTATATGGGGCTCCGGCCGGCTGGTACCCAGACCCGCTAGGGCTGCCTCAGCTTCGCTGGTGGAACAACCACGCGTGGACCGAGCAGACGTCTGCCGCGCGCCAGCCGATGGTCGTTCAAGACACCAAGTTCGCTTGGGCAGACGATGAGTTGCCTACGCGTCGTGACGAGCGCCTGCGTGATCGAATCGACCGCGGCGCGAACGCTCCAACTGCCCCAACGGCAGAAGCCCTGCGTGAGCTCGAACCTCCCCGAGCATTCACTCAGGTCGGCCAGGGCGAACCCGCCGCGACTGCCGCAGCTCCGGCAGCCGCTCCCAGCCTTCCGGTAGCCGCCGACCCGTTCACGGCCGCGTCCGCCGCTCCCAGCTTTCCCATCACCGCCGACCCGTTCACGGCCGCGTCCGCCGCTCCCAGCTTTCCCACCACCGCCGACCCGTACACGGCCTCGCCAGCGGCTCCGATCTTTCCGGTGGCCGCCGAGTCGTTCACGACACCGAGTCAGCCGAGCCCGAGGGTCGAGTCGTTCTACACCCCAGACCCCGTCGTCGACATTCCTCTCGTCGTCACGCCGGCGACGACGCTTGCCACGATCTTCGACGCTCGACCGATGGAAGCCCCACAGGAGGCGCTCAACGCCCTGTTCGGTGAGCCAGCCCTTCGGCGCGCCGGAACCCGCGTCAAGACGCCGATCGTCACCATTGACCACGTCGCAAGCACCGCTGCTGGGGCCTCCTCGAAGGTTTCCGCGACCAGCCCGTCGTGGGTCATGGCGATGATCCCGATGTTCCAGGTCGTGGTGAGCGTCCTGTTGCTGAACAGTCTCGGTCAGGCCGGCAGCCAGTTCCTCTATTGGGGCGTGCTCGTCGTGCCCTACTTCCTTGCGATCGCCTTGGCCTACGTCGACTACGGGGTGCTGATAAAGGCCGGCCACAGCAAGCCAGCGCACTGGGGCTGGGCAATCGCAACCACCCCTGTCTATCTGCTCATGCGCGCTCGCGCCGTGATCGCAGAGACCGGCCACGGCATCGGCCCGGTGCTCGCGTGGTTTGGTCTCGGCGCGCTCCACCTCGCATCGTTCATCGCGGTGCCCGGCGTGCTCATCGCACTGCTACCGGCAGTCTTCACCGCACAAATCGAGCAGTCGGTGGCTCACGACGCCATGTTGATCGCCACCCAAGACATGACGGTTAGCTGCCAAGCTAGCCCGCCAGTGCTTCCGGGTGAGACGATCACCTGCCAATCGGTCACCGGCGCCCGACAGTCCGACGTTGTAGTGACTTTAGTGCGCTCCAACGGATGGATCGGATGGCAGGTCATCGACTGGGGCACGATCAGGTAATCGCTCAGTTGTCAAAAGACTGAAAGGGGGCGTGACCTGCGGGTCACGCCCTCTTTCGTTCTCTGCTGCTCAATTTCGTGGAAGTGCCCCGACTGTGCGCCGCGTCGCCACCGGTCCCGTGGCGTTGGCACTATTCTCAATGGTCAGGGCGCGAATGCTCCCTAGGGTAGGGCGAATGCTCCCTAGGGTAGGGTTTGGCTTTCAAAAACCCGATCGTGAAAGAAGCTGTCTCATGGCCGACTTGGCAAACGCTGTGTTCAACGTCTGTGATGACGCGTGAGCATGCTGCCCGAAGGCACTATTCCCGCTGGGTGGTACCCCGACCCGGCAGGGAGCTTCCAGCAGCGCTGGTGGGACGGCACTGCGTGGACAAACGACTTTGCACAGTATCGACCGACCCTCGTGCATTCAGCACCCGCTGTCCAGGCGCTGCAAGCCCGAGCGGCCGCGATCAGCGGCGTCGCCTTCGACCAGCAGCAGAACTCCGACGTCACCCACTTCGCGAGCGGACAGGTGTCGGCCGCCGCTGCTGAGCAAGCACAGCAAGCGCAGCAAGCGCAACCACTGCCAAGCGTCGACTCACTGCCAAACGTGGACCCACTGCCAAGCTTCAATCTGCCTGCCGAGAATCGCGCGCCCCTCTCCACCGTTGGGCAGCCGAACGCGGGCAACGTCATGTTGGTCGCCGTACCTTCGCGCCCCGCAAAGCCCGCCAGTGCAGCGGCATACTCAAGCTTCAACACCGAGTACCAGCCCTTTGGTCAGACCGCGCAAGTTAGCTTTGGCCAGAAGCAACTTTCGGAGTATCGCTTCACCGTCTCGGTATGGGTTATAGCCGCGTTGCCGGCAGTAGTGATCGGGGCGGCCTACGCACTGGCGGCCTACCTACCAGCGATTTACACAATATTCATGCAAGTGATTCTGCTCAGCCTCTTCGCTTTCTCCACCGTCGCGCTCGCCATCAGAGACCGCTTCTCGCTTCGTAAGGAGGGGCACGAGCGCGCGGCGTCACCGGCCTGGATGCTGCTGACTCCTGTCGCCTACTTGGCGGCACGAACGCCTGCAGTCGCTAGAGAGACCGGTCGGTCGGGCTCGCTTCCGCTCGTGGTTTTGCTGTGTGTCTTAGGTGCGATTGCCGCGTTGCTGGTTTTTGTACCCGGCCTGATCGCGCTGTTGCTGACGGCCAACGGTCTGTACTGACTCGGCTCAGTCAGCGCCGCCGAGAAACAAAAAAACCGCCAGTGGCGGCTTCGTTGTGAATGGTTCTGCTAGGACGACGGTGGCTTTCCGGCCCCGAATGAGAAGTAATTGGAATCACCCCCGTGATTCACTTTTCTCAGCCTTGGTCCACCGTCGTCCCTAGTCCCCCGACTAGTGCATGTAGAAAACATATGCGTACGGCGGAATGGCCGCTGCCCCCAGTGCGGGGCGCCCCCGATGTGGGGGTTTTGCCGACGATATTGTCTACTGGTCGGCGTCGTTATCGGCGGACGTGGCGAGCGCGTCACGCAGCAGGCTCATGAGAGCCGAGAGCTGAATGTTCGCCTCCGCCGTAACCTCATCATCTGAGCCGTCAAGGGCCCGCGCCGCGAGCCCGGCCTTGCTGCCAATGAGCTCGGCTATCTTCGCGTCGATGGTGTGGGCGGCGATGATGCGCCACGCGGTGACGGGAAGTTCCTGCCCAATGCGGTGCACTCGATCGATGGCTTGCGTCTGCTCTGCGCTGGTCCAACTGAGCTCGGCCAGTACCACGTTAGATGCCGCCTGCAAGTTGAGCCCAACACCGGCAGCGGTGAGCGAAGCGACAACGATTGACACGGCCGGGTCTTTATCGAACGAGTCGATTGCCTCTTGGCGAGCCTTCGCTGTCTGGTCTCCGCGAATGGAGACGGTGGTGAGGCCGACTCGTGCGAAGTGCGCCTCTGCCTGATCCATCACGTCGATGTGCTTTGCGAAGAACACGACCTTGCCGACGTTGCGTGCGAGCTGCGCTGTGTAGTCTGCGGCAAGCCCCGCCTTCGCTTGACCGATCTTGCGCACCATGGTGAACACATTGTCGTCGGTCTTTGCTGCCTTCGACTCTTCAAGCTCTGCGTGCGCGACCACTCTGACTAGGTCTTCGGTCTCTGCCTCTGGCTTGAGCGAGCGCACGCGGTTGTAGGTGGCAACGAGACGCGCCGTGAGCGCCGCCTCCGCCGCACGAATTGAACGCCCGATATCGTCATCAAGCTCGACCAGGATGTCGGCGACGCGACGAGCAGGAATGTCTGCGGCGACATCCACTTTCTTTCGCCGCACGATGCCCATGTCGATGACGGCCTGACGCGCCTCGGCGAAGAAGCCGAAGTCGGCGGGCGTGAGGCCGGTCGCCTCGAGCTTGTCCATCAGCGCCGCGAGCGGCTTCTTGTCGTCGATCCAGCCGAGGAACTGCCAGATCGCACGGAAGTCTTCGATCGCGTTGATGAGCGGTGTGCCGGTGAGCGCGATCATGAGCGCCTTTGGCTGCGCGGCCCGGATGCTCCGGCTGAGTGCCATCACGTGCTTAGAGCGCTCGCTCTTGAGGTTCTTGATGAAGTGCGCCTCATCGACGACCATGCCCTTGAAGCCGAACCGGCTGAGCCAGCCGACGTGGCGGTCGAGCACTTCGTAGTTGACGATGACGACGTCGCTGAATGCGTCGACCTCTTTGCCGTCGCCGTGCACGACGGTCGCGGTGCGCTTCGGCGTCCAAAGCGCGACCTCGCGCGCCCAGTTCGTCTTCACGACGTTGGGCACCACCACGAGTAGTGGGTACGCGTTGGACGTGGATGCCGCCAAGAGCGCCTGCGCGGTCTTGCCAAGCCCCGGCTCATCCGCAAGAAGGAAAGTGCGGTGCCCGCGCTTGACCTCTTCGACGAAGCGCGCCTGATGGCGCATGAGGTCGAGCGCGCCCGGCGTGCTGAGCGACTTGGCCTCGGGAAGCTCCATGCTCGCCGCTCCACCACCCGCGCCGTACTCGAAGGCGCGGAAGAGCGGCTCGATGAGCTCCCAGTTGGTCAATCGGTGTGCCGCGACCGGCTTCGCCTCAAGAGCACTGAAATCTGGTGCGAGAAAAGGGTTCGACATCTGCATCTGGCGCACCGACTGCGGCACCACCTGCTTCTCGACTGTCTTGTCGACCGGCTTCGGCTCAGTCGTGATGATCAGCTCATCCGGGCTTAGCGCGACGCCGGCGGCAATCAGCAGATCACGCCGCATCGCTTTCGCCGCCGCCGTCACTGGGGCGTCCTCAGCCAGCATGACGATCAGCGAGGTGTCGCGCGCGGCCGTCTTTGCGAGAATTCCGGCGAGGCCATCGAGACGCTTCTGCTCGTTGGCGCGCTCGGCGTCGGTGAGCGACGCATCGGTCTTGACTCTCGCACGCTCTTCGCGCAACAGAAGCGTAGCCACCTGGAAGCGCGCACGATTGGCCGGCTTGAGCGGCCCCTTCTGCACTGCGGTCTCAACCTCGCGAGCGGCCCGTGCGAGCACGGGGATGACTCCAGCATCGTCGGAGGCGCGATTGCGGCTTCGTGAGCCGTTTGAGCGCGTTTGAGACGGTCGCTGGCGGGTTGATCCCTGGCCTGACTGGGCCATTTTCCTCCTTGCGCTGCTGCGCGCGATACGAGATGGGCGTACACGTCAAATCCGACGTGAACCCCACGGCAAAACTATGGGCAGAACGGCACTTGCCGAAACCCAGACCCAAGCGCGATGCGACTGGTGGATTTCTGAAGTGCTGTGCCTATCTTAGGGCCGAATGGCGCCATCCACAGCCCGACCGATCATTTGACGCGCATTCTCGAGCGCAATGTGGACCGATCAGTCCTGGCTCGTCACCTTCACGAAGATTCCGACCACGACGAACACGAGCACGGCCACGTAGTGCAGCGCAAGCCAGAGATCGCCGGTGATCGGGATGATGAATACGGGATTCCACGCCACGGCAATCGCGGCAAGTAGCGGGAGCCACCACCACTGTCGCGCCTGCCATGCAAAGACGGCAATAACGAGCGCGAGAATGCTCACAACGAAGCGAACGATGATGTACGGCCCAGAGTCGATTATGAGCACTCCGAGTAGTGCCGCGATGCCGCCGAGAATGGCAGGCGCGAGCGCCGTGCGGCGGAACTCGACCGTGGGGTAACTCGCCTTTACCACCCGCCGCCGCCGCCCCCGCCGCCGCCGCCGCCCGACGAACCGCCGCCGCTGGAGCCGCCGCTCGAAGAACTGGAGCCGGAGTATGCACTGCCACTGGTGGCAGCCATCGTGCCGATGCCAGACGCGAACGAGGCCGCGCTGAATGCGTTTGTGCCCGAATACCAGTCGGGGCTCTGCTGGTCGTAGTACTCGCCGAGCAGCTTGCTCCACTTTTTCTCTTGGCCGAAGAGCACGGCGTAGGGCAGCACGCGCTCGTAAAGCTTGAGCATCTGACCACGGTCGGTTGTGTCAACAGCGGTTCGCTCCGCGCCCTCCGGGCTCTGCAGCATGCGGATGCGATCTTTCTCTGCGACGGAGATGTAGAGCTCGAGACCCGTGAGATAGTCGCGAAGTTCTGAGCCCTTCTCGGTCAGCGGGCGCCTCGCGAGAACCCCAAACACGATAAGCACAGCCAATGCCGCTGGCAACCACAGCAAGAACGGGACGTAGTCACCGCGGCCGTCG
>JANONY010000325.1:0-3374 GCA_031421055.1 Actinomycetes bacterium
CGAAGCGAGCGAGCCGGATCAGCGCCGGCATGACGCTGCCGTCGCCGAGCACGATCGCGATGCGCAGCGCCACGCGACGGGTTGCCGGCAGCGTGGGCGCGAAGAACGCCTCCTCCCAGGCTCGCGCGATGCCGACAGAGAAGCCGGCGCCCAGCTCCCCCGTGCTCTCGGTCTGCGGGCGGTCGTCGGCGTGCCGGTAGATGGTCGCGGTCGAGGAGTTGATCCAGAGTGCCGGCGGGCGCGCAGCTGCGGCGATCGCAAGGCCAAGTTCGCGGGTGGTCTCGACGCGCGAACGCAGGATCTCTGCGCGATTGCCGGCGTTGTAGCGGCAGTTGACGCTCTTGCCCGCGAGGTTGATGACGACATCCGCCCCGTCGACGAGCGCGGTGATCGCGGCGGTGTCGCCCCAACTCGCGTCGGGGCCGGTGCGCCCGATCAGCGCGACAGTGTCCCCTGACGGCGTGAAGCGATTGACCAAGTAGCCGCCGATGAATCCGCTCGCTCCGGCCAAGACAATTCGCATTAGAGAGCCTCGATGCGGTAGTCAAAGAATCCGGAGTACTCGTAGATACGCCCGACGATCGGGGCGGTGATTACGGCGCTGACGTGCTGTCGGCCGACCGACTCATCCCAACGCTCGGTCACAACCACGCGCCCGGGGATGCGCAGGTATGCCCGAAACACGCGCACAGCGAAGCGCGTCGACCGCAGCACGATCGCGCCGTCGGCAACCGCAGCTGACAGCCATGCGCGGTAGCGCCGAGCGCCGCCGAGGTCATCGACGAGACGACCATCGACGACGCTCATTAGGTCAACCATCGTGCGGTCGCCCGACGCGAAGTGGAAGGTTCGGCGGCCAGAGAGAATCTCTCCGAAAGGCTCATTCACGACGCTGAACTGCACATCGCGATCCGAGTGCGCAAACAGGACGCCCTGACGCCCCAGCACCGCGAGCACCGGCCACAGCCAGCGCTTCGGCGTGCCAACGACGTCGAAGGTGCCGACACCGATACCAACCATGCCACTAGGAATCTCTGCGAAGTACGCGCGCAGCCGGGGATGCAGCCCGGCGAGATCGAGCGCTTCTTCGTACGGTGAACCCACTAGTCGAGCATCGCGGTCTTGAGCGTGTCGAGGCCGACTCCACCAATGTCGAGGGCCTTCTTGTGAAAGGCCTTTATGTCGAACGCGGCGCCCTCTCGGCGCGCGTATTCGTCGCGAAGCTGCTCCCAGATCCGCTGTCCGACTTTGTAGCTCGGGGCTTGCCCCGGCCAGCCGAGGTAGCGGTTGACCTCGAACCGCACGAACTGGTCGTTCATGTTGACGTTGGCGCGCATGAACGGGAACGCCGACTCGCCCGTCCACTTCTCGCTCGAACCTGGCATCGTCTTCTCGAGATGCACGCCAATGTCGAGCACGACGCGGGCGGCACGCATGCGCTGACCGTCGAGCATGCCGAAGCGGTCGGCGGGGTTGTCGAGGTAGCCGAGCTGTTGCATTAGACGCTCGGCGTAGAGCGCCCAGCCCTCAGCGTGACCGCTGGTGCCCGCGCTGCGTCGCCAGGCGTTGAGCTGCGCCTTGTTATACACGGCCTGGCCGATCTGCAGGTGGTGGCCAGGAACACCCTCGTGGTAGACCGTGGTTAACTCACGCCAGGTGTCGAACTCTGTGACGCCCTCTGGCACGCTCCACCACATGCGGCCGGCACGAGAGAAGTCGTCGGTCGGCGCCGTGTAGTAGATGCCGCCCTCGTGCGTTGGAGCAATCATGCACTCCAGCCTGCGAATCTCGGGCGGGATGTCGAAGTGCGTGCGCCCGAGCTCTTCCACGGCGCGGTCGCTGGTCTCCTGCATCCACTCCCGCAGGGCTTTGGTGCCGTGCAACTTCGTGGTGCCCTCCGCGTCGAGAAACTCGATCGCTTCGGCCACGGTCGCGCCCGGCTTGATCTCGCGCGCGATTGCCTCTTGCTCTTCGGTCATGCGGGCGAGCTCTTCGATGCCCCACTCGTAGGTCTCATCGAGGTCGATGACAGCACCGAGAAAGTCGCTCGACGCGAGCGCGTACAATTCGCGCCCAACTGCGTCCTTCACCGGGGCGTGCGGCGCGAGGTCGTCGCGCAAGAACTTCACGAAGTCCGCATAGGCGGCCGCGGCCACGGCGGCACCCTTCGCCAGGTCGCCCTGCAGGGACTCGGGCAAATCACCGGCATCGGATGACGCCTCGGCAGCAAACACAAAGAAGAACCCATCACCGAGAACGTGCTTCGCCGCCTGCGCAATGTTTTCTTCGACCTGCCGAATCGCCGGCACGTTGCCCGCACCAATGCCGGAGCGAAGCGTCTCGATGTACCCGTTCATCGCCGCCGGCAGGTTGTGCATGCGTTGGGCGATGTTCGACCAGTCGGTCTCGGTCGCCGTCGGCATCAGGTCGAAGAGGTCGCGAAGTCTTTGTGCCGGCGATTCGATCACATTGAGGTCTCGCTGACTGAAGCCCGCCTCGTGCTTCGCGATGGAGAGGCTGAGTTCGCGAGTCAGGTCGAGCTTGGTCACGCGGTCGATCTCATCCGCTGCGGTTGCCGCCTGCACTGTGGCGAGGGCGGCGCGCTCTGCATCGACCATGGCTTCGTGACCGGCCGGCGAGTAGTCGGAGTATTCAGCCTCTTGCCCAGCACGACCAAGGTAGACGCGCGCCTCCGGCGCGAGTTCGAGGTAGGTATCGAGCCAGGCTTCGGCGATCGTGTCGATCTCAGTTGGGGTGCGGGCGTGATCTGTCATTCGTTAGTGACCTCAGAGCTTCTCGTCGTTCGGGCACGGGATTCGGATCACGAACCGCGCGCCACTCGTGTACTCGCTATCGATCTCTATCGTGCCACCATGCGCCTCGATGAGCTCCCGTGCAATGGCAAGACCGAGTCCGGTACCGCCCGTGCCGGGCGACCGCGCTTCGTCGAGACGAACGAATCTGTCGAACACCACACGCTGATACGCCGATGGAATTCCGTCGCCGTCGTCGGTGATCGACAGCACAGCGAACCCAGCATCCTCGACGAGGGCGAGCGAAACATGCGAGGCACCGTGCCTGCCCGCGTTGTCGAGCACATTGCGCACGACGCGCGCTAGCTGAGCCGCGTTGCCGAGCACTTGCGCGCCGGACACTTCAACAGTGGTGGTTGTGATACCGGTCGAGCTGCGAAAGCGGGCGACTTCGCTAGCCACAGTGTCGTCGAGGTCGACGAGGGCAAAGTCAACCAGCGCGGGGCTGAGTTCATCTGTTCTGGCGAGCACGAGAAGGTCGTCGATGAGCGTCTCCAGAGTCTCTGCTTCGCTGAGCACGCTTCGCTGGGTGGCGCCAAGATCGGCAGAATCTGGATGGGC
>JANONY010000326.1:0-1566 GCA_031421055.1 Actinomycetes bacterium
TTGTTGCCGCTGCGGGTGAACTCGGCGGATGCGTCGATGAAGATCACGTCGTTCGTGGTCTTCGACTTCTTGAGCACGAGGATGCACGTGGCGATGGTCGTGCCGAAGAAGAGGTCGGGCGGCAACTGGATGACGGCATCCACGTAGTTGTTGTCGACCAGATACTTGCGGATCTTCGCCTCGGCGCCGCTGCGGTACATGACCCCGGGAAACTCGACGATCGCCGCCGTGCCGTTCACGGCGAGCCAGCTGAGAATATGCATCGTGAACGCGAGGTCGGCCTTCGACTTCGGGGCGAGCACACCCGCCGGAGCGAAGCGCGGGTCGTTGATGAGCAACGGGTTCGCGTCACCCTCCCAGTTGATCGAGTAGGGCGGGTTGGAGACGATCGCCTCGAACGGTTCGTCGTCCCAGTGCGCGGGGTGCAGCAGGGTGTCGCCGTGCGCGAGGTGAAACTGCTCGTACGGGATGTCGTGCAAAAACATGTTGATGCGCGCCAGGTTGTACGTGTTGAGGTTGATCTCCTGGCCGAAGTAGCCACCCACCTTGCCGGGGCCAAGCACCTTCTGAAACTTCAGCAGCAGAGAACCGGATCCGACGGCCGGGTCGTAGACCTTCTTCAGCTCGGTCTTGCCGATGCTCGCAATCTGAGCCAGCAACTCCGACACCTCTTGCGGCGTGTAGTACTCGCCACCCGACTTGCCAGCGTCGGCCGCATACATCTGCATGAGGTACTCGTAGGCGTCACCGAAGGCGTCGATCTCGTGATTCTCGAAGTCGCCGAGGTTCAGATCGCCGATCGCGTTGAGCAGCTTCACAAGCTTCTGGTTGCGCTGCGCAACCGTGTTGCCGAGCTTGTTAGAGTTCGGGTCGAGCTCTTGGAACAGGCCCTTCAGGTCGTCCTCGCTCTCGGTGCCCACGGCACTGCCCTCGATGTCTTGGAAGATGCGGCCAAGCGCCTCGTTGAGGTTCTCGTCGCTGCTGGCTTTCGCACGCACGTTCGTGAACAGCTCACTCGGGAGGATGTAGAACCCCTTCTCCTTGACCGTCTCGGCCCGGCCGAACTCGGCGTCAGCGTCACTGATTTTGGAGTAATCGAAGTCCTTTTGGCCTGCCGCCCGCTCTTGCCGGTTCAGGTAGGCGGTGAGGTTCTCGGAGATGAACCGGTAGAACAGCATGCCGAGCACGTAACTCTTGAAATCCCACCCGTCGACGGAGCCCCGCAGGTCGTTGGCTACGCGCCAGATTGCCTTGTGGAGCTCGGCGCGCTGAGCTTCGCGGGTAGTCGGGGTCATGGGTTCGAGCTTAGTGAGGGGTGCCCACATTGCATGGGCACCCCGGCTCAGCTTTGTTCAAACAGCGCGGCTCTGTTCGGCGTGGGGCAGACCGGCAGTTAGCGATTTCTTTCGAACTGAGGCGCAAAGAAGAGAAGGAACCGCCTGTCGGCGGTGCTGCCAGTCCGAATCGGGCTGCGCCCCACCGGCACGGCCGTCAGATCGTGCAGCTGCTCGTCGAGGAGCCGGCATCGCATGGCACGATCCGCCGGAACCGGCGCGGCGGGGACCC
>JANONY010000327.1:0-2012 GCA_031421055.1 Actinomycetes bacterium
GCTCGAGCGCCTTCAGTCCGCCGATCACCAGGACCCCGGCCTTGGAAACGCTGATCACCGCGTCCTGCAGGAACGAGTACCGGTTGTGAATGCGATTGCGTTGGAGGTAGGACTTGTAGGCGATCTCGCTCGCCTCGTCGATACCGCGCGCTTCGAAATCCTCAGCGCCATGAGCCTGGATGGTCTTGATGCCGGCGACCGCCTGCTGAATCCGGCTCGCGACCTCGTCCCAGAGCGCATAGTAGCGATCGGACTCCACGTCGAGAACGCGCGTCAATCGCCAGGTGACAAGACCGTAGGCCAAAATGGTGACGGCAGCCACGATGGCCAGCTCGTCGTTCACCACCAGCATGATGCCGATGATGACCACCAACCTGAAGACATCCGGCCACAGGTCCTGGGCGGCCGCGGTGAAGATGGGACTGACGTTGTCGGATTGGTCGATCTGCCGAGCCAGGGCGGCGCTTGAGCGGGTCGTGAAGAAGCTGAGGGGCAAGCGGATCACGTGGCGGAAGGTGCGGAGGATGAAGTCGCGCTCGACGCCGCTGGCCAGGAACGCGGCGCGATTGTCGCCGAGGCGCTTGAACCACTCGGCCGCCAGGCGAATCGCCACGAGCAGGATCGCCCCCAGAATCACGGTGGCTGCCGCTTCATGCACGGTTCGCTGCTCGAGCGACCGGCCGGTACCGGCATCATCGACGTACGCAGTCATCGGCACGCGCGCCATCCTGCCAACGCTGCCGCCCAGGTGCTCGACCGATCGCCACCCACGTTCGATCACGTTCTCCGCATCGACCACCGCCGGTGGCGCGACGAACACGCCGGCAATGTCGTCGATGATCGCGCGATAGATCCACGGCTCGACCAGCGTTGCGACCGTGCCGAGCGACACCAGGACGGCAACCATCGCGAACGCCTTGAGGCGATCGCGGCCCAACATCAGGATGTGAATGAACGTGCGCACGCCGTCGATACTAGCCGGTTTGGCATTCACGCTGTGATCGGGTGATGGCCGACACGCAGAGTCACAGCGCGTCGTGAAGCGATCACCCGATCAAGTGAGCGGCACCGGACCGTGTCCGGCCGCGCGAGTCGCGCCCTTGCTATGTCTTCCTGAAATAGTGCGCGACCTTGAGCCCCGCTTCATCGGTGTAGTAGACGGTGATGCGAATCGAGCCGTCAGTCTTGGCGTCGAGGTCGTGCCCGACATCGCGGGCGGCGCGGTCGGTCAGCTTGAAAGTTGTGGTGCGATGCGCGTCGAACCGGATGACAATCTCCTGGCGGCGGCGATTGATGCTGATGACGGTGCCTTCCATCAGGCTCAGGCCCCCATGGCTCAGCCGATCGACCTCCTGCACGATGTTCTCTCCGGCCGCGATGGAATAGTGGACCGCGACCGTTTCGCCGGCGTGAAGGCCCCTGAGCTCATCGACACCGGTCCCCTTGCCGCCGTGCACCAGCAGGCCCTTGGCGGCGTGGAAGACGTGGCGCGCGCCGCTGAAGGTCATCACGAACAGCGCATCAGCCCCGTCAATGTCTCGATCCAGTGTGCCTTCCATCACCATCGTGCCGACCCCGCTGTTGATGGGTGGTCCGACCTGGGCGGCAAGCGGCGACGCGAGAGCGAACGCGCCGCCAGCGATGGCGGCCGCGATACAGATAGTTCGGCGGGTACCCGCTGACATGACTGAGTTCTCCATGTCTATAGTTAACGCCCCGCAGATGTAGGTTTGGTGAACGCCACGTTAATTCCCGCTAATCTCCGGCCGAGACGCGACATTAGCGGAAGTTAATCCGCGCTTCATGAACCCCTCAGGCAGCTCGCGTCACTATCACCAGAAGGAGCGGCGACACATCATGGCCAACACAC
Organism: Actinomycetes bacterium; assembly: GCA_031421055.1. GTDB lineage: Bacteria > Actinomycetota > Actinomycetes > Actinomycetales > Microbacteriaceae > Conyzicola. The sequence goes on from JANONY010000327.1 coordinate 1,871, forward strand.
GAAAACGGCGCACGGCGGTGGCGGAGATGCCCACGCGCGCCCGCTACGACGAACTGAAGCAGATGCTCGAGGACCGCCGGCAGGAGTTGCATGGCGAACTGTCGTGGAAGATGCGCAGCGTACGGGCGGACGGCTCGGAAAA
>JANONY010000328.1:0-7343 GCA_031421055.1 Actinomycetes bacterium
GCTAAGGCTCTCGGCCAACTGAGATCGGGACGCTTTCGCCTGATTTGTCAGCTCTGCGCACCGCGTGGGTACAGCGGGATCCGAGTATCAACCCTCGCCGCGCCATCTCCCCGACATGAGTCCACGCGACCTCCGGCACACCGCCGCGAGCCCTGCCGTGTCATCCGGAGCGAACGTCAAGGCGGTGCAGTCGATCCGGTGACCTTTCGATTTTGGGTTGAACGCTCTACCAACTGCGCTACAGGGCCCAACTATGGTGTTACTGATGTCTTGTGACCCCGACGGGATTCGAACCCGTGTCGAACTACAAGGCTCGGCGTAGTCGCTGCAGCCGGAGCACGCACGTCGAGGAGGACGCGGCACTCGTCGGTGGGTGGCAACCTCGATGAGCACGACTACGATGCCGCACTCAGCTGTGGGCGCGATGCTTCCAGTACCCGGGCCGCTGCTTCTCGTGCGCGAAGGCCAAGATGACCAGCGTGTCGTCGCGGAGGAAGTAGACGACGCGCAACGGATAGCCGCTGACGCCGTAGCTGTAGACCTGCGGTTCTCGGTCCCACGGCTTCCATTCCCGGCCGCTGTGCGGCCATTCGTGGAGATCGTTCAGGAGCTTGCCGATCCTCTCGATGAGCCGCTGGGCGGAGTCGGGACTGTAGGCGAGATACCGGTCGACGGCAGCCTCCAGCTCGGCGTCGGCTTCGGGATGTGTCTCGAAGCCGGGGAAAATCACTGGCGAGCCGCCGCGATCTTCGCTGATAGCCTCGCGTAGGTCTCGCTAAAGGGGATCGTGTTGACCTTGCCGGTCAGGAGGTCGTCAACTCGGCTGCCGACCTCGGCAGTCCAGGCGGCGTCGACCGTGGCCTGGTTCTCGTCGCCATCGTCGACGCTGGCGAGCAGTTCACTTGCGAGTTCGATGCGCTCCGCAGGCGTGAGCTCACGTCCCGCCTCGATCAGCTCCGCCAACGTCATGCCTAGAGTTTACGACTGGGCAGTGACATTCGCCCCGAGTTGATTATCGCCGCCCTGATTCCCACAAGGCGCTGGCGAGATGTGCAGCGCTGGTCCGACCCTGCGCAATTCACGGTTCCGAGTGCGCAACTCGGCGGCGTGCAGCACGCTCTCAAGGTGAGGCAGGTGCTTCTGGCAGAGCTGATGCATGAGCACTGCGTCGGACGGTGAGCGGCATCACCGCCTCAAAGGTGCAGAAATTGTCTTCGCGGACACTCCCTCGGCGCTAGAAAACACGAGCAATCGGGCGACAACCGTTCACGGCGACTACGACGCGCTACAAGTGCTTGTCCTTCGACGGTCGCGCGATGCGACACTTCGGCGAAGTGCGATCGGTCGCGCGTTCTTTGCGATCTACTCCGCGTTTATCCCCGGGCTGGTCAGAGCGGTGGGCCGGCAAAGGTGGTTCAGCACCCCGGCCCGTGCAGTGCTCGACACGCTTGTCGGAATTCTCGAAAGACGATCGTCAACGACGTCACAATAATGACCCGACGCAGGTCGTGAGGTCATGGTCAGAAACGGCGCCGCCGTAGCAGCGTGGTTCTTAGAGCAGTGTTTTGTGGCGGGCCTGCCGGACGTCGATCCCGTGAGCGCACCGACGTCGGCGAAACTGACCTGCCTACAACTAGTGGCTCCGACCGGCGTCGATCCGGTGACCTTTCGATTTTCAGTCGAACGCTCTACCAACTGAGCTACAGAGCCAACAGGAATGACTTCTGGCGAGAGAAGCCAAACCTTGCGACCCTGACCGGACTTGAACCGGCGACCTCCGCCGTGACAGGGCGGCGCGCTAACCAACTGCGCTACAGGGCCTAACTATGGTGTTACTGATGTCTTGTGACCCCAACGGGATTCGAACCCGTGTTAACGCCGTGAAAGGGCGCCGTCCTAGGCCACTAAACGATGGGGCCATGCCGTTCAGAACTTCATAGCTACCGAGGGATAAGCATAGGGTCAGGCCCGCAAAATGCCAAACGCGTGGATGCCGCAAAACTCCGCGATGCAGCTCTCGCTTTCAGCCGACAGCAAGTAAGTTCAAGTTCGAGTTGAAACTTTGGCGCATGCCGGTAGTGCTGGGTATTTGGACAATCGCTTGTTACGGTTGTTCTGGTAGCAGTGTTACTGGTGTGATTTGCCAACCGGTAACTAGGCGATTCGGGGATTCCAATGGGCAACATGAGCAACAGCGCGTCGTGGCTGCGTGCCAACGCTCGTTCGAGGTTCTCGGCCATCGCATCCGTCATAGCTCTTGTGCTGGTTGGCGTGCTTGCCGTTAGCGTCAACGGCCCAGCGTGGTCTGCGGGCACAACCACCTACCCGTCGTGGTCTGATGTTGCCAGTGCTCGCAAAAGCGAGGCAGCGACCAAAGCGAAGATCGCCGAGATTCAGAAGCTGATCGCCGCCCTCCAGGCTGAGGTTGCCCGCACCCAGGCTGAATCCGAGGCCAAGGGCGTGATCTCCCAGGAGGCTGATCAGGCATTCCAAGAGGCCGCGCTCAAGTCGGATGCTCTTCAGTCGCAGGCCGACGAAGCCGCAGCAACGGCGGCCGCGTCGATGGCGCGCGCGGGTGAGCTGATCGCGCGCATGTACCGTTCGGGCAACGGCGACATCACGGCCAACCTGTTTGTCAACGCCTCGCAGGCCGACGACCTGCTCTACAACTACGGCATGGCCGATAAGTTCACCGAGCAGACCGCTGGGGTCTACGCCACCGCACTGCAAGATCAGCGCTCTGCGCAGTCGCTCACCGATCAGGCGAACGTCGCACGCGGCATTCGCGAGCAGCTCAAGGCCGAGGCTGAGGCCGCGTTTGCCGTCGCGCAAGAAGCCGCACTGCAAGCCGAGGCCGCCTACCTGGAGCAGCAGGAATACCAGAACCAGCTCGAGGCTCAGCTCGTTGTGCTGACCCAGCGGCGTGCCGCTACTGAGGCCGACTACCTGGCTGGCGTTCGGGCCCGCATCTCTGCTGGCGCCCAACTCGGGGCAGGCGAGATCAGTGCCACCGGTTGGGCTCGCCCCTCTGCCGGTCGCATCACGAGCAACTTCGGATACCGCGCCAACCCGTTCGGCGGCGGCGGCACAACCTTCCACCTTGGCGTGGATCTCGGGCCAGGCTGCGGCGCCCCGATCTACGCTGCTCACTCTGGCACCGTCGTGTACGCGGGGTGGAACGGCATCTATGGCAACTACATCCGTATCGACAATGGCGATGGAGTGTCTACCGTCTACGGACACATCATCAGTGGTGGCATTCTCGTGCAGTACGGCAACGAAGTAGCGGTCGGGCAGCAGATTGCCAAGGTCGGTTCAACCGGAGGCTCGACGGGCTGTCACCTGCACTTCGGCGTGTACGTCAACGGCGTAGTCACGAACCCGGTGGTCTATCTGCGAAATCAGGGAATCACCGTTGGCTAGGCTCGCGTAGCGCTCATGACGCGCATGGCTCGCTCCATCGGAGCGATCGCTCTCGTATTCGCAACGACCCTCACGGTTGGGGTTGCGACTCAACCGGCGTGGGCCGTCGACTACCCATCGTGGGAAGACGTGCAGGCCGCAAAAACGAGCGAGGCGGCGAAGAAGGCCGAGATCGCGAAGATCGAGGCGCTCATCAACGGTCTCGAGACCGAAGCGGCGAATGCCGCGAAGGCCGCACTTGAGGCAGCCGAACTTTACAACCAAGCACTCGACGCACTCGAAGCGGCAGAGAAAGCGGCCGACGCCGTTGGCGAGCGGGCGGATGAGGCAACCGCCACCGCCGACGAATCAAGCACGAGGGCAGCGAGCCTTCTTGCGCAGCTAGCGCGCACCACCCGCAGCGATCTGACACTGCAGTTGCTCTTCTCCGATGCGGGTTCGGCGGACGACTTGCTGTATCGCATTGGTGCCATGAACAAGCTCAGCGCCACGGCCAGCGAGCTGTACGAGCGGGCGGCATTCGACCGCAACCTCGCCGAGTCGCTCAGTGAGCAAGCTGGCGCTGCTCGCGACGCGCGCGCCAGGCTCGCCAAGGAGGCGGAGACGGCGCTCGCCGAGGCACAGAAGGCCTCGGACGAAGCAGCGCTGCGCGCGGAACGCCAGGAGGAGATCGCCGCTCAGCTCTACGCCCAGCTGGCTTCGCTGACCGGTACGAGCGCCGCGACCCAGAGGGCGTACCTCGAGGGGGTTGCGTGGGAGAAAGCTCAGGAGGCGATCAAGAACCCGCCTCCGCCTCCGCCGCTGATCAACCCGCCGCCGCCGCCTCCGAGCACGGGCGCGGTGAGTGGTGCGATCGCCTTCGCGCAAGCTCAGGTGGGCGACCCCTACCTGCTCAACGGTTCTGGGCCAGATGCGTGGGACTGCTCTGGATTGACCAAGGCAAGCTACGCATCCGTCGGCGTCTACATCGGCACGCACTCGGCGACAAACCAGTTCGCGACGATGCAGTCGGCCGGGCGGCTCGTGCCGTTCAACGACGTGGTCGCCGGCGATCTACTTTTCTACTCGAGCGGGGGGTCAACCAGCGCCACGAAGTACCACGTGACGCTCTACATCGGAAACGGTCGCATGATCGAGGCGCCGTATCCGGGCCGAAATGTGCGGGTCGCGCCGGTGCGCTATGGCGATCTCGTTCCGTACGCAGGACGGCCAACTCCCTAGCGCTGTCAACCCAATTGGGGTGCGCCATCGTCGTACAAGCATGAGGAAGGGAAGTGTCCATGACTAACAGGACTGTGGGCGGCACGATCGCCGTCGTCACCGTGCTCGCTCTGGGAGCGTGCGCCGTGCCTGGCACGCCGGCTGTTCTAACCGACTCCGGTGGCACCTCGAGCCCGACGCCGACCGCGACCGCGGACGACTCAGGTAGTGGCAGTGCCGAGCCTGTGGTGTGCTCGCTGGGGCCGTTGCCAGGCACGGCGCTCGTTCGCATGTGCGGCATTGCCGTTGCGCCGGGCGGAACCCGTCTACAGGTCGTGCTCACTGTCGACGAGCCGACCTCTATCGCGGGCGCCAACGCCGCCGACCGCACTGCCCTCGAAAGCCGCTGCGTCAACACCATCGCCGACGCCGGGTGGAACACGCCAGGCACAACGCGCCTCGCCGAAGACTTTGGTGGCTTCATCACCGCGACGCTCGACGTGCAGGGAGTGGACTGGCCCGCGCCGTCGGTGCTGTACACGGGATTCGGCGCCAACATCCAGTGGGGAGAGTCGCCAAGCGTGACCTCGCCCGACGACAGCGCGTCATTCGGCTGCTTTCAACCGGTCACCTTCGCAGCGGCAGGCACGACGCACCTCATCGGCGCGATTGATGCTGCTGACTACAACGGCGGCATCGATGGCTGGATTAGGTCTGCATCCTTCGGCTTCGGCGAGGCGTATCCGGCAAGCACTGGGGTGGTCGTCGACGACTGCACGGTCGAACTGAGTGCGCACGCCGCTGCGCTCGATGACTTGTGGCTACCACCCGAGGCCTGGGGCAGTGGTTGTGTTGTCGGCGCTCAAGGCAGTGAGCACGACTGACGGCGGCTAGTGGCCCTCGGCCGCGAGCTTGACGATGCCGGCCTCGACGATCGCGGTCGCCTCGGCGACGTCGCCCCATCCTTCGGTCTTGACCCACTTGCCTGGTTCGAGGTCTTTGTAGTGCTCGAAGAAATGCTCGATCTCTTTGCGCTGAAATTCGGGAACATCGGTGATGTCTTGAATCCAGTCCCAGCGCGGGTCTTTGGCCGGAACGGCAATGACCTTGGCGTCGCTGCCGCCGTCGTCTGTCATGTTGAAGACGCCGACCGGGCGCACCGAGAGACCGATTCCGGGAAAGAGCTCGTGGTCGAGTAGCACGAGAACGTCAACCGGATCGCCGTCGAGGCCGAGGGTGTTGTCGAAGAAGCCGTAGTTGGTCGGGTAGCCGAACGCGGTGTAGAGCACGCGGTCGAGAAAGACGCGACCCGTCTCGTGGTCGACCTCGTACTTGACGCGGCTTCCCTTGGGAATTTCGATGGTGGCGTCGTATGCGGCCATGGCGGTTCACTCCTGAGCTCGTGGATGCTGCAATAACGTTACTGGATGACCACTCGGCCCAGGCTTACGCCCGCGAGCGCCGACGTGCGTCGCGCGGTGCGTGCGGCCCTGCCCATGCCAAATGCAGGTGATGCGCTCGTGCCGCGGCCCGCAGAGGCGCAAACAGGCGGATCGGGCTCCGCAGTGCCTGCATTCGGCATGGCGGGGCTTGTGCTCGTGGCGCTCAGCGGCGGGCCCGACTCGCTCGCGCTCGCCGCGGCAACGGCGTTTGAGGCGGCGGGCCACGCGGGCGCCGTGATCGTCGACCACGGGTTACAAGAGGGGTCGGCGGCCGTGGCCAAGCACGCCGCAGAGCAAGCACGGGCGATCGGGCTCGACCCGGTGCTTGTGGTGCAGGTAGCCGTCGGCACGCAGGGGGGCCCGGAGGCGGCGGCACGCGAGGCTCGGTACCGCGCGTTATCCGAGGCGGCGGTGACGACGGGTGCGAGTGCCGTGCTGCTCGGGCACACCCTCGATGACCAGGCCGAGACGGTGCTGCTCGGCCTCGCACGCGGCAGTGGCGCGGCGAGTCTGCAGGGCATGGAGCCGGTCAGTGGCATCTATCGGCGGCCGCTGCTCGGCATCCGTCGCTCCGTCACTGAACAAGCGTGTGCGGATGCTGGGCTGACCCCCTGGCACGACCCGCAGAACACCGACCCGGCGTTCACTCGGGTGCGGGTGCGCGGCACGGTGCTGCCGATGCTTGAGGCGCAGCTGGGTCCTGGCATCGCTGAGGCGCTCGCGCGCACCGCCGATCTGTTGCGCGAAGACGCGGCGGCGCTCGACCATTTTGCCGAGGAGCTTGTCGAAGAGCTCGCCGAGATCGCGGAGGCGGGCATCTCGCTGCCGGTCGCCGCGCTCGAGGCAAACCCGCCCGCACTTCGGCAGCGGCTGATCCGTCTGGCGGTCCTTGGCGAATTCGACCTCTCGTTGTCTCGCCAGCACACCCTCGACGTCGCACGACTCGTGACTGACTGGCACGGACAGAAACCGCTCGACCTCCCCGGCCTGACGGTTCGGCGTGAAGGCGGCCTCATCGTCTTCCGTGCGCGAGACTAGTCGCATGGAGTTCAGCGACATCGAGTCAGACCTGACCGAGATTCTCTTCACCCAGGAGCAGCTGCACGCAAAACTGGCAGAGCTCGCTCGCCGCATCGAGGCCGACTACGAGGGCAAGAGTCCGCTGCTCGTTGGCGTCCTTCGCGGTGCCGTCATGGTGATGGCCGACTTGGCGCGCGAGCTGCGCATTCCGATCGAGATGGACTGGATGGCTGTCTCGTCGTACGGCACGAGCACGCA
>JANONY010000329.1:0-9890 GCA_031421055.1 Actinomycetes bacterium
GTCGAAGATGGCACACCGGCCGAACTCATCGGCGGCACGGGTCGTTTCTCGAAGCTGCACGCGGCGTGGCGGCAGTCGCTGGTTTAGCTCGTGATGAACTACACCCCCCTGAGCGTGAGCGCCGCGGTGCAGTGGCCATCCTGTGCGCGGCGCTCTTGCGGGCGGGTTCCTTCTTGAGCTGTGTGAGTTGCGGCTCACGTGAGCACGAACTCACACAGCTCTGGACAAGCTGCCGGCCCTGGAGCATCCGTGGTTGGTGCAGCAGCGATTCAGTGGAAGTTGCGCGACACAGTGCGCCCGGCGACCTCGAGCGGCTCGAAGGCGTCGGCGAGCAGGTTCGCGACACCCTCGGGCGAGCGCTCGAGGATGCCGCGGATGATGAGCGCCGCCGACTCCCGCGCCACGCGACGGTAGCGGTTCCACACGCCGACCGAGCAGATGACGTTGACCATGCCGGTCTCATCCTCGAGGTTCATGAAGGTGACGCCGCCAGCGGTCGACGGACGCTGCCGATGGATCACCACCCCGCCGACCTCAATGCGTCGCCCAGATTCGGTGGTCTGCAATGCCGCCGCGGTGAGTACCCCGCGCGCATCGAGGGCGTCGCGCACGTGTCGCACGGGGTGGTCGTCGGTCGCAATGCCCGTTGCCCACAGGTCAGAGACCACTTGCTCCGCAGGCGTGAGCATCGGGAACAGCGGCGGCTGCACGGCAACGAAGGTGTTTGGCAGGTACTCGGCCTTGTCGAGGGCGGCGTAGCCCGCATCCCAGATCGCTTCGCGTCTGGTCATGCCGAGCGTCTCAAAGGCGCCGGCCGAGGCGAGTGATTCGAGCTGGGCGGCGGTCATGCCGACTCGTCGGCTGAGGTCGCTGAGGTCGCGAAACTCGCCGCGCGCGCGTGTATCGACGATGCGCTGGGCGAGTTCGACGCCGATGCCGCGCACGGCGGCGAGTCCGAGGCGAACCGATAGCCCGCGGTCGCGCCGGTGCTCTTCTGTACCCTCAGCGGTCTCACGGTCGAACAGTCCGACGGCGGGTTGCTCTTGCTCAGTGCACTCGTCGCGCGCCGAAACATCGAGCGTGCCTTCCATACCGGCGTGCACATCGGAGGCGTGGATGTCTGGCCGCAGCACCTCCACCCCGTGTCGCCGAGCGTCGGCGGTTAATGAAAACGGCGAGTAGAACCCCATTGGCTGCGCGCGCAGCAGTGAGGCGAGAAACACGCCGGGGTAGTGCAGCTTGATCCACGAGCTGGCATAGACGAGCAGCGCGAAACTAATCGAGTGGCTCTCGGCGAAGCCGAAGTTGGCGAAGGCCTCGATCTTGCCGTAGATGGAGTCGGCTTCCGCATCCACAATTCCATTCGACGCCATGCCTTCATAGAGTTTCGCGCGCAGCGACGAGATCTTCTCTAGCCCGCGCTTCGACCCCATCGCGCGGCGCAGCAGATCGGCGTCTTCGGCAGAGCAGTTGCCGACCGTCATCGCCATCTGCATGAGCTGCTCTTGAAACAGCGGAACCCCCATCGTGCGTTCCAGCACCGGTTCGAGCAGCGGATGCGGGTAGGTCACCGGCTCCTTTCCCATCTTGCGGCGAATGTAGGGGTGCACGGCTCCACCCTGAATTGGCCCTGGCCGAATCAGGGCAATTTCAATCACGAGCTCATAGAAGCGGCGTGGCTGCAGTCGCGGCAGAGTGCCCATCTGTGCGCGGCTCTCGACTTGGAAGACGCCGACGGAGTCGGCGCGGCACAGCATGTCGTAGACGCCTTTCTCCTCTTTCGGCATGCTCTCGAGGCTCCAGTCGTCGCCCGTGTGCTGTTTGATCAAATCAAACGAGTACTGCAACGCGGCGAGCATGCCGAGGCCGAGCAGGTCGAACTTGACTAGGCCCATCCACGCGCAGTCGTCTTTGTCCCACTGCACGACGGTGCGGTTCTCCATGCGCGCGTGCTCGATCGGCACGATCTCGCCGACCGGGCGCTTGGTGAGCACCATGCCGCCGGAGTGGATGCCGAGGTGCCGCGGAAACTTAAGCACCTCAGTCGCGAGCTCGATCACGCGCGCGGGGATGTCGCTGCCCTCCGCCGTCTGTACCGAACTGTACGAGTCAATCTGTTTCGACCACGCGTCTTGCTGCCCTGGCCCATAGCCGAGCGCCTTCGCCATGTCGCGCACCGCGAACTTCGGCCGGTAGCTGATGACGTTCGCGACCTGCGCGGCGTTGCGCCGCCCGTACTTGGCGAAGACGTACTGAATCACCTCTTCGCGGCGGTCAGAGTCGAAGTCGACATCGATGTCTGGCTCTTCGTCGCGCATGCTCGAGAGAAAGCGTTCGAACGGCAACCCATAACGAATAGAGTCGACCGCCGTGATCCCCAGCAAAAAACAGACGGCAGAGTTGGCGGCAGACCCGCGGCCCTGACAGAGAATTCCACGCCCCTTCGCGAACATGACGATGTCGCGCACGATGAGAAAGTAGCCGGGAAAGTCTTTCAGCTCGATGACGGCGAGCTCGCGGGTGATGCGCTCGCGCACGTCAGCAGAAGCACGGGGGTATTTCTCGGCCACGGCATCCCAGACCAGCTGCCGCAGCCACGACATCGAGGTGTGCCCCTCAGGCACCTGCTGGTCGGGCAGCCCGGGCTTCATCGAGCGCAGCGCGAATGACAGCTGGTCAGAGAACTCGACGGTGCGCTCGATCGCCCCGGGGTAGCGCGCGAAGCGCGCGGCCATCTCCTGCCCCGAACGAAGATGAGCCGCGGATGCCGGCAGCCAGCCGTCGAGATCGTCGAGACTACGGCGGGCGCGCACCGCTGCAATCGCGCTGGCGAGCTGCCGCTGCGCCGGCCGCGCAAAGTGTACGTTGCCCGTGGCGACGGTCGCGAGAGAACGCCGGCGGGCGATCGCGTACAGCGCGTCGTTGTAGGAGCTCGCGAGGGGTTCACCGTTGTCGATCAGCTCGACGGCGACATTGTCTTTGCCGAACAGCCAGACGAGCCGGTCGACCTCGCGGGCCGCGGCTTGCTCACTGGTGAGCAGTGCGCGGCGCACGCTGCCTTTGCGGCATCCGGTGAGTATGAGAAAGTCCCCAGAAGCTTTCGCGGCGATGTCGTCAAGGTCGTAGACCGGGTGGCCTTTCTCCGCCCCGTCTGCCAGCTGCGCGGTCGTGATGACCTCGCTCAAGCGGTGGTAGCCGGTCTCGCGTCGCGCGAGCACGAGCAGGTGGGTGCCTTCAGGATCCGGCTCGCCGTTCTGCGGACGCGTGAGGTCGAGCGAGAGTTCAGCGCCGAACACCGTCTGCATCGGCGCGAACTTCTCTGCCGCCTCAGCCATGCGCACGATTCCGTAGAAACCGTCATGGTCGGTTACGGCGAGCCCGTGCAGCCCAAGGCGCGCGGCCTCTTCTGCCAGTTCTTCTGGCTGGCTCGCGCCGTCAAGAAAACTGAAGGTCGAGTGCACGTGCAGCTCGGCGTAGGGCACTGCGCCCGGGGTGTAGGCGGTCGGTGCTACGTAAGGCATGCGCTTGCGCGACCAAGCAGGACTCTCGCCGCCGTCCGCCCCCGGCGGCAGTTTCTGGCCGGGGCGGTCAGAGCTCAGCCGACGGTTGAACTCCGACCACGGCATGGGCGGGTTGTTGAAGCCCATCAGGCAGGCGTGCGAAAGGCACCGTGCGCGTCTTTTGCTGCCCCATCCACCACTCAAGTTTCGAAGATATCTTCGAAGAAGTCAACCGGCTCTCGGCGTCGGCAAAGACCCACCAGCGGTATAGCGCGAAGCGAAACGCCGTGCCGAGAACGAGTCCGACCCCGTTGCCTGACAGGTTGTCGGCCAGTTGCGAGCGGAAGCCGAACACATAGTGCGAGACGACGAGACAGCCAACGGCGATGAGCAGGCCGCCGATGCTGACAAGGCCAAACTCGAGACCCTCGCGCAGCACACTGCCGCGTCGACCAGAACGGAAAGTCACCGAGCGGTTTCCGAGCCAGTTGGCAAGGATTGCCAGAGAAGTCGAAATCACTTTGGCGATAATCGGCCCGGAGTGCACCTGCTCCGGCGACAGAATCGTCGCCCGCAGAAGATTGAAGACCCCAAGGTCGATGACCATGCCAACTGCACCGACAAGCCCGAAACTCGCCAATTGCCGCAGAAGGCGGGATCTAAGCATGGGCAACATGCCGACGTTCCTTGGCGATGGGACGACGGCCACGGATGCGTGAAGGCAGGCCTCGCACGCCCCACACCGTGACCCGCACTAGGGCCTCAACCACGATGGTAGAGCTCATCTTCGATACACCGTGCACCCGCTCAACGAAGGTGATCGGCACTTCGACGATGCGCAGGCCCGCGAGGTGCGCCTGCCACAGAATGTCAATCTGGAAGCAGTAGCCCTGGCTTGAGATGTTGCCGAGGCCGATCTCTTGGAGCGCACTCAGGGTGAAGGCACGGTATCCGCCAGTGACGTCCCGCACAGGCACGCCGAGGGCGAAACGCGCGTAGCTGCTGCCCGCGACCGAGAGCACAATACGCCGCGCCGGCCAGTTCTCGACCGAGCCACCGGTGACCCAGCGCGAACCGAGCACGACGTCGGCGCTCTCGAGCGCGGCAAGCAAGCGCGGCAGCTCTTCTGGCTGATGCGAACCGTCGGCGTCGAGTTCGACGAAGCGGCGGTAGTCGCGCCTCATCCCCCACGAGAAGCCGGCGCGGTACGCGGCGCCGAGGCCAGACTTGATGGCGCGGTGTAACACGTGCACTCGGGGGTCACCGGCGGCGAGGTCGACGGCGAGTGCACCCGTACCGTCTGGCGAATTGTCGTCGACCACCAGCACGTGTGCTTCGGGAACGCTGACAAGAAGTCGGCCGATCACGGAGGCGAGATTCTCGCGCTCGTTGTAGGTGGGAATGACGACGAGTAGGTCGTTCACGGTGTCTCCCTTGTCAGTTCATAGACGGTTTCTCGGTGGGTATGAAATTTCGTGACGACGTGAAAGCCGAGCGATTTCAGCGCGGTCACGGTTGCGGGTGCATGCGTTCCACGTTCTTCGACCGCCCAGACGACGGTCGTCGTGGCTAGCGCAGCTCCGAGCGTGTCGATCGGCGCGACGCTGTCCCACAGCCAAGCGTTGTCGGCGTAGCCGCTGATAAGCCCGACGTCGCTGAGCCCGGCAAACTGGCTTGGGTAAAGGTCGAGGGCAAGGCGTGGGCGGCGCGACGGCCGAGCATCCTGGCTGAACACAATGGCATCGCCCGTGCTCGCTGTGGAGTGCACGAGCGCGGCCAGCTCACGGAGGTCGCTTCCGCCGTCTTTGCCGTGCGGCTTGCGCTCGTGCAGGTAGCTCGGCACGGCAAGCACGCCAACGAGCACTACTCCGATTAGTGCGACCCAGGTGAAGCGAAACGCCGAGAGTCCACGTGCCATCAGAATCGCTGCGGCCGGGAGGCAGAACGCCACATAGCGCATGTTGTAGGTTGGCACGCCAAGCGCGTTGAGCGTGAGGATCACGGTGACCGGCAAGAACAGCCACCCCGCGAGCAGTGGCATGCGTCGATCGTGAGTGCGCACCGCCACCGCGAGAGCTATGGCGATCAGTGCCCAGGCAAAAATGGCGAGAGGCAGATTGCCGAACCACTGCGACACGAAGATGTGCTGGGGTGTCGCATAGTTGCGTCCGGCGAGAAAAGAGAGCTGGCCGTGTTGGGTAAGGGCGAGGCCGATAACCGGGCTGGCGATAGCAACCGCAATCGCGACTGCGCTGAGCCAGGAGCGCGTTGCCGCCCGCGAGCGACGCAGAACGACGACAACGCCGTGGGCAAGCACGATGAGGGCGAAATACAAGAAAAGGTAGATACCCGCAGCGAGTCCCAACGCGTACGGCAGCCAGGCGCGCACCCTAGTTGGGCTTTTCTCGAGCGTGCGCACGAAGAGCACCGTGAGCCACACGGCGACCGCCATCGTCATTGCGTACGAGCGAGCCTCAACCCCCATGTGCGTGAGTTGCGGCAGCACGGCGCAGATGATGCCGCTCGCGATAGCGGTTCTGCGGTCGAAGAGCATTCCGGCAAGCGTGACGGTGCCTGCGACGACGAAACCCGCGGCAATTGCGCTGGGGAGGCGAACAGAAAGTTCGCTCGACCCGAACAACGAGATCCAGCCGTGCAGCAACAGGTAGTAGACGCCATGTACTGCGTCGACGTGGGCGAGCATGGCAAACAGGCTGGGCAGCGAACGCTCGGCCGAGAGCACACTCGCCGCTTCGTCGCCCCAGAATGACGGGATCCACGAGCCGGCAAAAGAGATTGTTGCCCCTACTAGGCCGAGGATGAGTGCCAGGTAGCTCCGTCGCGGCGCGCGCGCCGGGGAGGCGAGCTGTGGATCTTGGCCGAGGAGAGAGCGGTTGGGCTGGACGGAACCGGGCAGAGTGGGATCGGGCAGGGTGGGATCGCTCACCGGCCGCTCGAGTACTGCGGTACTCATAGACGACCTCCGGCGCGTAGGGTGTTCCCGGCTGTGCGGGCTCCTGAAAGCGTGGAGTGGGTCGGTGAGAGCAGGCCGTGCTCAGCAAGCCATCTCGCTGAAAGTTCGTACAGGTTCGCGTCAGGGGGATCGCGGCAGTCGAACGGTCGCAACAAGCCCGTTGTCGTTCTCTAGCGTGACGCTTCCGCCAGCAGAACTCACGATCGCGTGCACGATCGAGAGGCCGAGGCCCGTGCCGCCGGAGCGGCGTTGGCGCGCTTCGTCGGGCCGACTGAAGCGATCGAAGGCGGCGGGGATAAAGTTTTCTGGCATGCCGGGGCCGGTGTCACGCACGGTGAGAATGAGTGCATCCGGTTGGGTACTCAGGGTGATTGTCACGACCCCCGCCGTGTCGATGGCGTGGATTGCGTTGGTTGCGAGGTTTTCAACCACGCGGCCAAAGGCGATGCCGCTCATGGGATATCGGGCCGCGGGCGGTTCGGGGTCGAGCTCGAAGTCGACCGTAATCGGTCGTGAGGCGACGAGCAGGCGCACGCGGTCGACCACGCCCCTCAACTCTGTGCTCAGCTCTGCCGACGTGCTGGACGTGCTCGGGTGGGCCGCTTCGAGATCGTAGAGTTCGAGCAGATTGTTCGCGAGCTCGGCTAGGCGCTGTGCCGATCGGTGGGCTGCCTCAAGATCGGCCTCGAGGGCCTTCGGATCGCCGGCGTGCGCGTGCGCGAGTTCAAGCTGAGTGAGCAGAACGGCGAGCGGGGTGCGAATTTCGTGGCTCGCATCGGAGACGAGTCGGCGCTCCCGATCGAGGCTCGTACCCAGCTGGCGAATGAGTTGATTGAAGGTCTTGCCCAGCGCTGAGACCTCATCGACCGCGTCGCCGACGACGAGCGCCTCTGACGACCCGGCGGCCACGAGGGCTTCGGCCTGCTTGCGCATACGTGTGATGGGTCGAAGTGACGCCCCGGTAAGCAGCCATGCTGTTGCACCGATCCCCAACAACAGCACCCCGCCTCCAACGAGCAGCGCGAGGCCGATGCGCTCGAGCGCAATCCTCGCGGGATCGTTGTCGCGAACGGCGATGACCTTCCAATCTCCGCCCGCACCGTGCACGATTTGGCTGAGTGCACTGAAAGTTTCAACGCTGCCGTTGACCGTCTCCACCTCGTCGTTGACGGTGAGCAGCCGACCGAGGTTGCCGCTGAGGTTCTTCGGGAGGGTGTTGTGAACGATATTTCCGCCGGGATCCATGATCACCATGTACTGACCATCGCCTGGCTCATTGATCTGCCCGGTCGGGTCAGATTCGATCTCTTCGACGGCAGGCGCGATGTCGTGCTTGAGCAGGGTCACTGTCGTGCCAGCCAGGATGGATTCCACCTGCGCGCGGAAGCCGAAACCGGCAACGCTGAGAATGACCGCTGCAATGAGCGTGCTGCCAATGGTGATGCGCTGGCGAATGGAGAGCCGCCGAAACATTCTCACGCGTCGACCTCCAGAAGGTAGCCGGCACCGCGTTTCGTGACGATGTGCAGGGTGTCGTATGGCTCAAGTTTGCGGCGAAGGTAGCTGACGTACTGATCGACGATATTCGGATCGATGTTTTCGGTGGTGCCCCAGATTTCGTCGAGGATGCGCGTGCGGCTGATCAGTGTGCCCGGCTCGCGACCAAACAGGGTGAGCAGACTGAACTCGCGTGGGCTCATCGGAATCACGCCGCCGCCGCTGCTGCGCACGCTCAATGCCACCCCGTCAAGTGTTAGCGGGCCGATCGTAAACGTTCGCCGCTCCGGCTGGGTGTCGCGCCGAAGCAGCGCCCGCACGCGCGCACTCAACTCGACGAAGGCGAAGGGCTTAGTGAGGTAGTCGTCGGCCCCGGCATCGAGACCATAGACGCGATCCTCAACCGCTTGTCGCGCGGTGAGCAGCAGCACGGGCATGGTCAACCCGGCGTTTCGGATGTGCCGACACACTTCGAAGCCCGACATGCCAGGCATCATGACATCGATCGCGGCAAGAGCGAACTGCTGTTCGCGCATCGCCACGAGAGCGGCAACTCCGTCGGCAACGAGCACGGTTTCGTAGCCCTCGGCCTGGAGCCCGCGCTCGATCAGCTCACCCATTTCTGGGTCGTCGTCGACGATGAGAATCTTCATCCTGCCTCCGAGTGCATTGTTGCACGCGCGCCTCTTGGCTAGTCGTACTGCCCCTCTGCCCACCAGTCGCGGCCCTCGAGCACGAGCAGCCACGCGGTTGCACTCGCGTCGATGAGTTGGAAGCGGTTGGCTGCGCGGGCAGCGGCGGCATCCCACCAACGTTCGTTCATGGGCCACGGCCCGGCCCACGCCTCGATCCGCCGCAAGTCTTCACGTTTACCCGTCGGCGAAAACCAGGTCGGATGCGCCGACAGCACCCCCCGCTCGCTCACCTCGAGCACCTCTCGCCGCGGGCCGAGCACCACAACGGGCGCGCGCATGGCGAACACCGTCGCTGGAGCGGGGTGAGGCAGCGAACCCGGCCACGGCTTGGCCCTCGCCTTCGCGATTTCTGGGTCTGGCCGGTCGCCCCACGGCACGAGAACCTGACGCTCGGCGAGTAGTCGCCCGCCGCCCTGCATCGCCGTCATGACTCCCTCGTGACCGAGCATGCCTTGCACGCGCGAGAGCGCGTGGTGTACTCCCTCCGCCGGGCCGTTGCCCCACAGCCCGGCTTCGTGCGCCGTGATTGGGTCGACCGCGGCTGGCTCGATCTGCACTCTCGTGATCGGCGATCGAAGGCCGCTACCCGCATGGCCGTCACGAGCACTGCCATCACGAGCACTGCCGGCGCCCTGCAGCTGCCAGCGAACGCGGTCGACGACATCCGACCCGCTGAACCAGCGGGGGTGCAGCCAGGTTCTTTCACTTGTTTCTCTCTCTGAGCCGATAATCACGCGCACCTCGGTGCACGCGAGCTTCTCGCCGAGCAACTCGTCGATGAAGCGGTCGGCCGCCGCGCGCACCCCGAAGGTGACCTGATCGATGCGATCGAGCGGTGGTTCGAAGTCGATGCGCGCGTGGATGTCGCGCGGGGGAGTGCGCGCGGTAACCGCCCGCGCATCCGCCCCAGAGGCGAGCGCGTGGGCGAGGGCGCCCGCCGCGCCGAAGCGCTCGCGCACCGTCGTCGGCGGCAACTCTGAAAACTCCTTAAGCGTTCGGATGCCCAACTGCATCAGCAGGCTCGTCAACCGAGCATCGCCAAGGGCTGCAATCGGCAGTCACCCGAGGAATTCGGGCGACTCGCCCTCTGCAACGATCAGCACCGGCTGGGCCAGTCGCGCAGCCTGCTCTGCGGCGAACGGCCCATCGGCGATGCCGACGCGAGCGTCGGGCACTCCGAGCTCTGCCAGCTTGCTCACGAGCAGGCGCGCCGCTGCCTGCTCG
>JANONY010000330.1:0-8074 GCA_031421055.1 Actinomycetes bacterium
GCGGAGTGGCCCGGATACTGCTCTGCGATAACGAGGTCAAAGTCGCGAGCCCACACCTCGAACAGAGCGTTCTCTGGTTCGCGTTGGGTGATCTCGACGCGCAGTGCCGGGTACTCGGTCGCGAGCAGAGTGAGCGCCTGCGGGATGATGCCGAGTGCCGCCGACTGAAACACCGCGAGCCGTACTGTGCCCCGCACTTCGGTGAGCGAGGACTCGAGCTCTGTCTCCATTTGCTCGACCCGCTCGAGAAGCAGCGCCGTGTGTACGACGAGCAGCTCGGCCTGCGGTGTCAGCTGCACTCGACGTCCGACCTTGGTGAGCAGTGGAACGCCGGCCTCCGCTTCGAGCAGCGAGAGCTGCTGAGACACCGACGACGAACTGTACGAGAGCGCGTCGGCGACGGCCGCGATTGTTCCGCGGATTTTCAGTTCGCGCAGCAGGCGCAATCGGCGTAGGTCAAGCATCCTTCGCAAATTCTAATCAATATCGTTTAGAAAGCATCGCTTTTACTTCATAGAATTGGGAGTGAGACTGGGAGCCTTCAGCGTTCTCCCTCAGTAAAGGCCTACTCTCATGACCATGTCGAAGCACACGGTGAGCAATTCCGCGATCGCCGACGAGACGGTCGCGACCGTTCGCCGCTGGCTCACCGAGAGCGGCGAAGTTGCAGTGGACCCGAGCGGCGAGCGTCTGGCTGGGGTGCTCAAGGACCCCAACGGCCTCAACTTCACCCTTGGCTTCGTTGACCGGGTGGTTCGGCCAGAAGACCTGCGCGTCGCGGCCCGTAACTTCGAGAAGCTCACGCACATCGTGCCGGCCTTCTTGCCGCGCTATCTACGCATCCTCATCGTGCTCGGCGGCGGGTTCGCGATTCTCCTCCCGTGGCCGATCGTGCCAATCGCCCGCGCGGTGCTTCGTCGCATGGTTGGCCACCTCATCATCGACGCGCGGCCACAAGCGCTCGGCAAGGCGATAGCCAAGCTGCGCGTTGCGGGCACCAGGCTCAACGTCAATCTGCTTGGTGAGGCCGTGCTCGGTGAGCATGAGGCCGACCGCCGCCTCGAGGGCACGCATGATCTGCTCGCTCGCCCCGACGTGGACTACGTCTCAATCAAGGTCTCGAGCGTCTCGAGTCAACTCTCGATGTGGGCATTTGATGAGACGGTGGATCGGGTCGTCGAGCGGTTATTTCCGCTGTACGAGCTTGCCGCGAACGCCCCGACTCCCAAATTCATCAACCTCGATATGGAGGAGTTTCGCGACCTAGACCTCACCATCGCTGTCTTCACCAAGCTGCTCGAGAAGCGCGAACTGCAGAAGCTTGAGGCCGGTATCGTGCTTCAGGCCTACCTGCCCGACGCTCTGCGCGCACTGCAAGGTCTGACCACCTGGGCGACCGCGCGGCGCAACGCGGGCGGCGCTGGCATCAAGGTGCGGTTGGTCAAGGGCGCGAACCTCGCTATGGAGCACGTCGACGCCTCGGTGCACGGCTGGCCGCTCGCCACCTACGCGAGCAAGGTTGAGACCGACACCAACTACAAGCGCATGCTGCAGTACGCGTTGACCCCGGAGCACACGGACGCCATTCGGCTCGGCATCGCCGGGCACAACCTGTTCGACATCGCGTACGCCTGGCTGCTCGCGAAAGAGCGGAAGGTCGACACTCGGGTTGAGTTCGAAATGCTGCTCGGCATGGCAACGGCCCAGGCCGACGTGATCAAACGGGATGTCGGCGGCCTGCTGCTCTACACCCCGGTCGTGCTGCCGAGCGAGTTCGACTCGGCAATCAGCTACCTCGTGCGCCGCTTGGAAGAGAACGCGAGCACCGAGAACTTCATGTCTGCGGTATTTGACCTCGCCGAGTCGGACGAGCTCTTCGAGCGCGAGCGAGACCGTTTTCTCGCCTCGCTTGCCGCGGTGGATGAGCGGGTGCCCGCATCCCACCGCGTACAGTTGCGCGCTGACGTGGCTGCTGACGCCCCGCTCGCGCGGTTCGCGAACGAGCCAGACACCGACCCGGCGATCGCGAGCAATCGGGCCTGGGGGCGCAGCATTCTGCGCCGCAGCGCCAAGAGTCGGCTCGGCATCGGCACGGTGGCGACGGCGAAGGTGGCCTCTGGCGCCGAGCTCGAGGCACTGATAAGCGCGACAAGGGATGCCGGCATCACCTGGGGAGCACTGCCCGCCAGCGAGCGAGCCCGCATCTTGCATAACGCCGCCGACGTACTCGCTGCATTCCGCGGCCGCTTGATCGAGGTCATGGCGAGCGAGACAGGCAAGACCATCGCCGAGGGCGACGTCGAGGTCAGCGAGGCGGTGGACTTCGCCCGCTACTACGCCTCGCAGAGCGTTGCTCTCGAGCAGGTGGAGGGCGCGCGGTTCATCCCCTCCGCCCTCACGGTTGTCACGCCGCCGTGGAACTTTCCGGTGGCAATTCCCGCAGGGTCCGTGCTCGCCGCGCTCGCCGCAGGCAGCAGCGTCATCATCAAGCCCGCCCACCAGTCGCGGCGCAGCGGTGCCGTCATGGTCGAGGCACTGTGGGAGGCGGGCGTTCCCCGTGACGTACTGCGGCTCGTCACCATCGACGAGGGTGCCCTCGGCAAGCAACTCATCTCGCACGAGGCGGTTGACCGCGTGATTCTCACCGGGGCGTGGGAGACCGCAGCGCTGTTCCGCTCCTGGCGCAGCGACCTGCCCCTACTCGCCGAGACGAGCGGCAAGAACGCCATCATCGTGACGCCGTCGGCCGACCTCGACCTCGCGGTTGCCGACGTGGTCAAATCCGCCTTCGGGCACGCCGGGCAAAAGTGCTCGGCGGCCTCGCTGGTGATTCTGGTCGGCTCGGTCGGTCGGTCAGACCGCTTCACCAGGCAGCTCGTCGACGCGGTGACGACGCTGCGCGTCGGCCTGCCGCACGACCCGCTCACCCAGATGGGTCCGATCGTCGAACCGGCACAGGGCAAGCTGCTCGCAGCGCTGACCACTCTCGCCGAGGGCGAGTCGTGGCTGGTCGAGCCACGCCAACTCGGCGACGCACTGTGGACGCCCGGCGTGCGCGCCGGCGTTGCCCCAGGTAGCGAGTTTCATCTCACCGAGTACTTCGGTCCGGTGCTCGGCATCATGACCGCTGCCTCGCTCGATGAGGCGCTGCAACTGCAAAACGCGAGTCCCTATGGGCTGACCGCCGGCATTCACTCACTCGACCCGCGCGAGGTTGGGCGGTGGGCCGAGGCGGTGCAGGCAGGCAACCTTTACGTGAATCGCGGCATCACCGGCGCGATCGTGCAGCGGCAACCATTCGGCGGGTGGAAGCGCTCGGCGGTCGGAACGGGCGCGAAGGCCGGCGGCCCGAACTACCTGCTGACGCTCGGGCGGTGGGCAGCGGTCGACCCGCCAGAGAGCGAAGACTTGCGTCTCGATGCGCTCAGTCGCGAGGTGGCCTCCGTGATCAAACGCGCACAGACGAGCATGTCGTTCGCCGAGTTCAGCTGGGCGCGCTCCGCCGCGCTCAGCGACCAAGCGGCGTGGGATGAAGAGTTCGGACTCAGCGCTGACGTTTCTGGGCTTGGGGTTGAGCGCAATATCCTGCGCTATCGCCCGGTACCTGTGACAATTCGGCTTGGCGAGGGCGAGCCGATGGGCGACCTGATTCGCTTGATCGCTGCGGCAGCGCGCGCGGGGGCACCGATTGCGATTAGCTGTGCGCTGCCACTTCCGACCGCGCTGATGGAGGCGTTCGACGACGCGCTCGCTCCGGTGCGCGTGCTGTCGGTGCGGGTCGAGACCGATCGCTCGTGGCTCGACTTTGTTGCCGACGGCGGGCTGCAGACGAGTCGCGTGCGCCTCGCGGGCAGTGGAGCTCGCTCTCTGGCCGAAGCCGTGAAGGGCGATCCGGATGTGGCCATCTACGCCGGCGAGGTCACCACCGCTGGCCGCATCGAGCTGCTGCCATTCCTGCACGAGCAAGCGGTGAGCGTGACGGCGCACCGCTTCGGCAACCCCGATGTGGGGATGCTCGCACTGAAGCTCTAGTAGTCGCGCCCGCTTGCGCGCGCTTGCGCGCGCTTCGGTAGGAAGTTGCGCGTCGCGCGCCCTTCGGTAGGAGTTTTTGCCCCCGAGGCGTGCAATTCTCCTATCGAGCTGCACGGCAGAACTCAGTTCTCGAGCGCGGCCTTCGCCAGCTCAAGGGCGAGATCGGTCGGGTAGCCAAGCCCGCGGATGCGGTCGGCAAACGCACGCGCCGCCACCTGCGCCTGCTGCTGGGTCGTGTCGCCGTGGGTGGAAACGAGGGTGCCGTTGCGGCCGTGCGTCTCGATCACCCCGAGGTCTTCGAGCTGGCGATAGGCGCGGGCCACCGTGTAGGGGGCGACGTCGAGCTCGGTGGCGAGCGATCGAACCGTTGGAAGCTTGGTGCCGGCGGCTAGGGTGCCAGCTTTGACGGCATCCTGAATCTGGGTTGTCAGTTGCACGTTGAGCGGCACGGTTGACGCGGCGTCTACGGTGATGGCGAAGCTGGTCACGGGGCTAGTCGTGCGTGCGATGAATCAAACGCGAGAGCACAATCGCCGACCGAGTGTGGTCGACGTTGGGCGCGAGCCGCACGCGCTCAAGGGCGAGCTCGAGTGACGGAATGTCGCGCGACCGCATGTGCACGATCGCGTCTGCCGACCCGGTAACGGTGCCAGCGTCGACGACTTCGGGGATGCCAGACAACATCCGCCGCAGTTCGTCTGGAGCGACGGTGCCTCGACAGAATAGCTCGACGTAGGCCTCGGTGGAGAGGCCGTCGACCGCCGGGTCAACCTGAATGGTGAAGGCGCGAATCACTCCGTCAGCGACGAGTCGGTCGACCCTGCGCTTCACCGCAGAGGCCGAGAGCCCGATGACTTCACCGATGTCGCCGTAGCCCGCGCGGGCATTAAGGCGGAGCCGGTCGATGATGCCGTAATCGAGGTTGTCCATGCTGCAAAGCTTACGGCGATTTGTTGTGTGCAGCCCGCATCCGACGCTTGTTCTGTGCGCCTCATGACGACACGCTGCTAGATAGTGCGTGCACACTGGAACTATGACTATGACGACACCGGCCGCGAGTGCGGACACCACACCCCAGCGCCGCACGCCGACGAAGCGCACCGTGCTGATGTGCCGCCCCAACTACTTCACCGTGGTCTACCGCATCAACCCGTGGATGGATCCGCAACTGCCGACCGACACTGCGCTCGCGGTCAGCCAGTGGGAGGTGCTGTACCGCACCTACCTCGACCTTGGCTTCGACGTGCACCTGATCGACCCGATCGAGGGCCTTCCCGACATGGTCTACGCGGCGAACGGCGGCTTTGTCATCGACAACATCGCCTATGGGGCGAGCTTTACCTACCCGGAGCGCCAGCCAGAGGGCCCGGCCTATATGCAATGGTTCGCCGACAACGGATTCGACGTACGCGTTCCAGAAAACGTCAACGAAGGTGAGGGCGACTTCTTGCTCGTCGGCGATCGCATTCTTGCAGGCACCGGCTTTCGCAGCGCCTCCAATAGTCATGACGAGATCGGTCGCATCTACGGCCGAGAGGTCGTCACACTCAACCTGGTGAACCCGAGTTTTTACCACCTCGACACGGCCATCGCGGTACTCGACCCCGATCCCCTTCCCGGGCACACCGGAAACATCGCCTACCTCGAGTCGGCCTTCGATGACGAGTCGCTGCACAAACTGAAACAGCTGTTTCCGGATGCGATTATCGCGACAGAAGAAGACGCCGCCGTGCTCGGCCTCAACTCCTACTCCGATGGTTACAACGTGGTCATTGCGAGCCGTGCGAAGGACTTCGAGGCTCAGCTGCGCGAGCGCGGCTACAATCCCATCGGCGTCGACCTCAGCGAACTTCTGCTCGGAGGCGGCGGCGTCAAGTGTTGCACTTTGGAGCTACGACGATGAATAACGTGACGAACATCAATCAGGGAAGACTCGACTTACGCACGGCCGCAGCGATCGACGTAGAAGAGACCCATCTCGCCCACAACTACCATCCGCTGCCGGTTGTCGTCGCGACTGCGGACGGCGCGTGGGTGACGGATGTGCAGGGCCGCCGCTACCTCGACTGTCTTGCCGCCTACAGCGCTCTCAACTTTGGGCACGGACACCCCGCGCTCATCGCCGCGGCCAAGGCGCAGCTTGATCGCGTGACCCTCACCAGCCGCGCCTTCCACAACGACCAGCTCGGGCCGTTTGCCGAGGCACTCGCCGCGCTCGCTTCAAAAGAGATGGTGCTGCCGATGAACACCGGCGCAGAGGCCGTCGAGTCTGGCATCAAGATCGCCCGCGCCTGGGGATACCGGGTTAAGGGTGTCGCCGAGGGTATGGCGAAGATCATCGTGATGGACGGCAACTTCCACGGCCGCACCACGACCATCATCAGCTTCTCGAGCGATCCAGACGCGAAGCGCGACTTCGGCCCATACACGCCAGGGTTCGTCAGCGTTCCCTACGGCGACTCCGCAGCCCTCGAAGCGGCGATCGACGAGAACACCGTTGCCGTGCTGATCGAGCCGATTCAAGGTGAGGCCGGCATCATCATTCCGCCCCCTGAGTACCTCCGTGCTGTGCGCCGCATCACTCGTGATCACAACGTGCTGTTCATCGCCGACGAGATTCAGTCGGGCCTTGGCCGCACCGGCGCGACGTTCGAGTGCGAGAACGCTGGCGTGATTCCCGACCTGTACCTGCTCGGAAAAGCGCTCGGCGGCGGCATCGTGCCGGTCAGCGCGGTGGTCGGCAACGCTGACCTGATTGGAGTGATCCACCCCGGTGAGCACGGCTCTACGTTCGGCGGAAACCCGCTCGCCGCCGCGGTCGGACTCGCTGTCGTGCAGTTGCTCGCGACCGGCGAGATGCAAGCTCGGGCGCGGATGCTTGGTGAACGACTGCAGGCGGGCATCCGTTCGCTGGTTGGCCGGGGTGTGGTCGCGGTGCGCGGAGCAGGCCTCTGGGTCGGCGTCGACATCGACCCTGAACTCGCGACCGGCCGTGCAGTCTGCGAGGCACTCATGGCGCGCGGCGTGCTCGTGAAGGACACGCACGGATCGACCATTCGCTTCGCGCCGCCGATCGTGATTTCAGAGGAAGACATCGATTTCGCGGTCGAGCAGCTGGGTGCGGTGCTTGAGGAGTTGCACGGCTAGTATCATTGGTACCAGTGCTGGTACCATTCCACCATGGCTACCAATCTTCGATTGCGTCCCGACGCTGAAAGCGCCCTGCGCGCGGCCGCAGAGCGCTCGGGTCGTTCACAGCAGGATCTCATCCGCGACGCCATCGACCAATACCTTTCGGCCGAGCCGGTGCCGCTGTCCGCGGAGTTCGATGACCTCGTCGCCGCGGGGCTGGTCATTCCGTCGCGAATCCCCTACCGTCGTGCGACCGAGAAGATTGTTCTTCCAGAAGGCATGACTTCACTGGACCTGCTCGACCGCGAAGACCGCTTCTAGGTGCGTGTCTATCTCGACTCGAGTGCGTTGATGAAGCGGGGCATCGAGGAAGCGTACTCCGACGATCTTGACGACTTCGTGGCGCAGCTCGATGCGAGAGAGACCTTCGCGTCGGCTCTGGCATGGGTGGAGGTGAGCCGAGGGCTGCGATCGCGGCTCGACGCGGAGAACCCGGTAGTTGTGGTTGACCGCATTGAGAATGCGCTTTCCGCTGTGCACCAAGTGCCGCTCTCTCAGCAGGTTGTGTCGTACGCTCGCCGCATCGGCTCTATCCATCTTCGCTCGCTTGATGCAATTCATCTCGCTAGCGCCACACTGATCAGTGCCGACGTGTTCGTGGCATACGACCGGAGGCTGCTCACCGTCGCTGCCGAAATGGGCTTCGCTACGCTGTCGCCGGGTGCCGACGAGTGATGCACGAGCTCGATGTCGCCGACCCTCTCGTCGCCTACCGCGAGCTGTTCGTCGCCTCGCCTGATGTCGTCGCCTACCTCGACGGCAACTCGCTCGGGCGCCCGCTGACCGCATCGGTTGAACGCGTCACAGCTTTCATGACCGAGCAGTGGGGCGGTCGGCTGATCCGCGGCTG
>JANONY010000331.1:0-5546 GCA_031421055.1 Actinomycetes bacterium
CGACAACGGGCGCGGCATTCCGGTCGACCTCAATCAGCAGGAGCAGAAGTCCACCGTCGAGGTTGTCATGACTATTTTGCATGCCGGCGGAAAGTTCGGCGGCGGGGGCTATTCCGTCTCGGGTGGCTTGCACGGCGTCGGAATCTCGGTGGTAAACGCGCTTTCCCAAGAGCTTGACGTCGAAGTTCGGCGACAGGGCAGCGTCTGGCGCATGAGCTTTGAGAACGGTGTTCCCACGGCGCCCCTCGAGCAGGGTGAGGAGTCAGGCGAGACCGGCACCATGGTCACTTTCTGGCCGAGCACCGAGACCTTCGAAACCGTCGAGTTTGACTACGAGACCCTGCGCGCGCGATTCCAACAGATGGCCTTTCTCAACAAGGGACTTCGCATCACCGTCACCGACGAGCGCGGTGACGAGGAGATGCAAGAGAGCTACAAGTACGACAGGGGCCTGATCGACTACGTCGAATACCTCAATAAGTCCAAGCGTGGCGAACTCATCCACCCGGAGATCATCGCCTTCGAGCTCGAAGACACCGACCGCAAGATATCGCTCGAGGTCGCGATGCAGTGGACCAATGCCTACACCGAGAGCGTGCACACCTACGCGAACACCATCAACACCCACGAGGGCGGAACCCACGAAGAGGGCTTCCGCGCCGCGCTGACCACTCTTGTCAATAAGTACGCGCGAGAGAAGGGCATCATCAAGGAGAAAGAAGAAAACCTCTCCGGCGATGACGTGCGCGAGGGTTTGACCGCGGTCATCTCGGTCAAACTCGCCGAGCCACAGTTCGAGGGTCAGACCAAGACCAAGCTCGGCAACACGGAGGCCAAGGCGTTCGTGCAGCGGGTCGCCGGCCAGGAAATCGGCGACTGGTTCGACCGCAACCCCACGCAGGCGCGCGATGTGATTCGCAAAGCGATCCAGGCATCCCAGGCTCGGCTCGCGGCCCGCAAGGCCCGTGAACAGACGCGCCGGAAGGGACTACTCGAGTCGGGCGGCATGCCGGGCAAGTTGCGCGACTGCTCGAGCAAAGATCCCTCGCTCAGCGAAGTCTTTCTGGTCGAGGGCGACTCGGCGGGCGGTTCCGCCGTTCAGGGACGCAACCCGGAGTTTCAGGCGATTCTTCCGCTACGTGGCAAGATCCTCAACGTTGAGAAGGCCCGTCTTGACCGCGCCCTGGCGAACAACGAGGTGCAGGCAATGATCACGGCCTTTGGCGCAGGCATCGGAGAGGATTTCGATGCAGAGAAGGCCAGATACCACAAGATCGTTTTGATGGCGGATGCTGACGTCGACGGTCAGCACATCACGACCCTTATTCTCACCCTGCTCTTTCGCTACATGCGCCCGCTCATCGACCACGGCTACGTCTACCTCGCACAACCGCCGCTGTACCGTCTGAAGTGGTCGAACGCCGAGCACCAGTACGTGTACACCGACCGCGAGCGCGATGTCGCGCTGGAAGACGGCAGTGCAAAGGGAAAGAGAATTCCCAAAGAGAACGGTATTCAGCGCTACAAGGGTCTCGGCGAGATGGACTACACCGAACTGTGGGAGACCACGATGAACCCGGCGACTCGAACGCTGCTTCAGGTCACGCTCGACGACGCGGCGTCCGCTGACGAGACTTTCTCAACCCTCATGGGCGACGACGTGGAGGTGCGGCGCAATTTCATCCAGCGCAACGCCAAAGACGTTCGCTTCCTCGATATCTAGAGCACCGTACCTTTAAGGGATACCCATGGCTGACGTAACAGACCCACCAGAGCCGGTCTTCGAGAAGGCAATCGTCGACGACCGTCACGACAAGATCGACCAGGTCGACCTCCAGCTCGAAATGCAGCGCTCGTACCTCGACTACGCGATGAGCGTCATCGTCGGGCGTGCCCTGCCAGAGGTGCGCGACGGCCTTAAGCCAGTGCACCGCCGCGTGATCTACGGCATGTATGACGGCGGCTACCGTCCAGACAAAGGATTCAACAAGTGCACCCGCATCGTTGGCGATGTCATGGGCCAGTTTCACCCGCACGGCGATACCTCCATCTACGATGCGCTCGTGCGGCTTGTGCAGCCATGGAGCCTGCGCTACCCGCTCGCTCTCGGCCAGGGCAACTTCGGCTCTGCCGGCAACGACGGCGCCGCAGCCATGCGCTACACCGAGACCAAGATGGCACCACTCGCGATGGAGATGGTGCGTGACATCGACGAAGAAACCGTCGACTTCGTTGACAACTATGACGGCAAGACGCGAGAACCCTTCGTGCTCCCCGCGCGTTTTCCCAACCTCCTCGTCAATGGTTCGGTCGGAATCGCGGTCGGAATGGCGACCAACATTCCGCCCCACAACTTGCGCGAAGTGTCGGCCGGCGCCCTCTGGGCGCTCGAGAACCCGGAGGCAACGCGCGAAGAATTGCTTGAAGCGCTGATTCAACGCATCAAAGGCCCCGACTTTCCGACCGGCGCCCAGATCCTCGGCATTAAGGGCATTCAGGACGCCTACCGCACGGGCCGCGGCTCCATCACCATGCGTGCGGTGGTCACGGTGGAAGAGCTGCAGGGCAGAACGGCCCTCGTGGTCACGGAACTGCCGTACCAGGTAAACCCAGACAACCTCGCGCAGAAGATCGCCGACTTGGTTAAGGAAGGCAAACTCGCCGGAATCGCCGATATTCGGGATGAGACCTCCGGTCGAACCGGCCAGCGCTTAGTAATCGTCCTCAAGCGCGATGCCGTCGCCAAGGTCGTGCTCAACAACCTCTACAAGCACACCCAGCTGCAAGAGAATTTCGGCGCGAACATGCTCGCGATTGTCGACGGCGTGCCGCGAACGCTTCCCGTCGACGGGTTCATCACACACTGGGTCGCCCACCAGATCGAGGTGATTGTTCGCCGAACAGCGTTCCGGTTGCGCAAGGCAGAGGAGCGCGCGCACATTCTTCGTGGTTACCTCAAGGCGCTCGACGCGCTCGATGACGTCATCGCACTCATTCGCCGCTCGTCAACTGTCGAAGAGGCCCGTGATGGTCTCATGGCGCTCCTCGCCATCGACGAGCTACAGGCGCGCGCCGTGCTCGACCTGCAGTTGCGGCGACTTGCCGCGCTTGAGCGACAGAAGATCATCGACGAACATGATGAGCTTGAGCGGTTGATTGCTGGGTATCAGCACATCCTCGCGACACCGAGCGAGCAGCGGGCAATTGTGCACGCTGAGCTAACCGAGCTCGCGGCAACCTACGGCGATGACCGGCGCACCGAGATCATGTTCGGCTACGACGGCGACATGAGCGTCGAAGACTTGATTCCAGAAGAAGAGATGGTTGTCACGGTCACCCGTGGCGGGTATATAAAGCGCACTCGAAGTGACAATTACCGCCAGCAGCATCGCGGCGGCAAGGGCGTCAAGGGCGCTCAACTGCGCGCAGACGACGTGGTCGAGCACTTCTTTGTCACGACCACTCATCACTGGCTTTTGTTCTTCACGAATAAGGGCCGCGTGTACCGCGCCAAAGCCTACGAGGTGCAAGAGTCGGGCCGCGACGCGAAAGGTCAGCACGTCGCCAACCTTCTCGCCCTGCAGCCGGACGAGGAGATCGCCCAGATTCTCGACATCCGCGACTACGCCGCGGCGACCTATCTCGTGCTCGCCACGCGCGGGGGACTGATCAAGAAGACAGCCTTGTCGGAGTACGACACCAATCGCACCGGCGGCATCATCGCGATCAATCTGCGCGATGGTGACGAGTTGACCTCGGCGATGCTCGTCGAGGAGACGCAAGACGTGTTGCTGGTATCACGCAAAGGTATGTCGATTCGTTTTACGGCATCGGATGCAGCACTGCGCCCCATGGGCCGGTCAACCTCCGGAGTCATCGGCATGCACTTTCGTGACGACGACCAGCTGCTCAGTGCGAGTGTCGTCGCCGACGCGGGATACGTGTTTGTTGTCACGGAAGGTGGTTTCGCCAAGCGCACGGCAGCCGACCAGTACCGGGTGCAGGGACGGGGCGGCCTCGGCATCAAGGTCGCGAAGCTGCAGGAGGCTCGGGGTGACCTCGCCGGTGCCTTGATCGTCGAGGATGACGACGAGGTGCTGGTGGTTCTTGCCAGCGGCAAGGTGGTAAGGTCTGCCGTGGCCGAGGTTCCGGCCAAGGGTCGCGACACCATGGGTGTCGTGTTTGCGCGGTTTGCAGACGACGACCGCATCATTGCGCTCGCTAAGAACAGCGAGCGCAATCTTGATAATCACGAAGGCGAGACCGACGAGCAGGACGCCCCTGCCGAGGTAGACGCCGCTGGGAAGGACGAGTCCGTAAATGAGTAGCGTTGCAGAACAACTACAGCGGAAATCGCAGAAGACGGTAGCCACCAAACAGGTTCGGCTCAAGCTCGTCTACGTCGATTTCTGGTCGGCGGTGAAACTGTCGTTCTTGGTCGCCGCCTCGCTCGCGATTGTTCTGGTCGTCTCGACGATTCTGGTTTACCTCGTGCTCGCATCCACGGGTGTTTTTACGCAGCTCGACAGTTTGCTCACCGACATTCTGACGTCGGAAGGCGATGATCCCTTCAGTATCAGCGAAACGTTCTCGCTGCTTTCAGTAAGCCTTTTTGCTCTTGTTATCGGCATTGTTAACATCGTGGTTGGCACTGCGCTCGGCGCAATCACGAGTATCCTGTACAACTTCAGCGTTCGCTTGACCGGTGGCCTGCTCGTTGGCTTCACCAATAACTGACGCGCGCGTCGAGCACCGCTCGGCGCCGCGGCAGATCGAGTAGCCGGGCTTCCCGGCCGGCGTATCGAGATCTTCCCGCTCGATTACTCGAAAGCCGCTGGGTGCGATACTCTCGTATCTGCCCAACGGGGGTATAGCTCAGGCGGTTAGAGCGCTTCGCTGATAACGAAGAGGTCCCAGGTTCAAGTCCTGGTACCCCCACTGGAATTCCATGAACATGCTCACAAGGCAGATCGTGGATTCCTTCCGGGGCCTTAGCTCAATTGGTAGAGCGCCTGCTTTGCAAGCAGGAGGTCAGGGGTTCGATTCCCCTAGGCTCCACAAAAACTTCACCGGATTCGGCGACGACGGCGACCTGAGGCGCCCGGCCGCAATGCCCGATACCCTCGCAACACGCGTCGAGTTAGTCGCGTGTCGGTCATGATCGAAGCACGGTGGCCGCCGCCGGCTTGGTTCGACATGTAAAGAGTTATTGACACAGAGAACAAAAAACCGTACATTGGGCATGTCAATAATTTCTTACATACGGGATGAAAACCATGCGCGCACTCGTCTTTCGCCAATACGGCCCACCGTCGGTAGTTAGTGTCGAGGAGGTGGATCGCCCGGCAGTGGGGCCGAACGATGTTCTCGTGCGCAATGAGGCATCCATCATCTCGGCTGCCGAAACGGCCGCTCGATCGGGCAGCCCGTTCGTTGCACGGTTGTACTTCGGTCTGAGGCGCCCCAAGTGGTCGGTGCTCGGCAACAACTTCGCGGGAACCGTCGAGCAGATCGGCACCGGCGTGACGCGCTTCGCCGTGGGCGAC
>JANONY010000332.1:0-8069 GCA_031421055.1 Actinomycetes bacterium
GCCTGAGCCGCGACGCTTTCGGGGTGCACCTCTTCGTTGACCATGAAGGCAATGCTAGGTGCGGCTAGAGGCTGACACTCGTCTCCATGCCGCCCTACGACGCGGGCAGTCGCTCTTCTGCGACGCTGTTGCCGCCGTCAACGACGATCAGCTGCCCGGTGACGTACGAGGCGCCAGGGGTTGCCAACCAGGCGATCGCCGACGCCACCTCGTCGGCCGTCCCGCTTCGCCCCGCCGGAACATGCGCGCCTTCAAGCGCTTCAGATGGCAATTGGGAACCGGTCGCAATCCAGCCGGGTGCGACCGCGTTGGCAGTGATCGAAGCAGCTGCCTCATCTACGGCGAGGGCGCGAGTGAAGCCGACGAGCCCAGCTTTCGCCGCGGCGTAGGCGACGTCGCCGCGTGATGCCATCATCGGCCCGGTGACGCTCGCCACCGTGATGACTCGCCCCCAGCGCGCAACACGCATCTGGGGGATCACAAGCCGGGTCACATAGAACGCACTCGACAGATTCATGGCGATGCTGCGATCCCATTCGCTCGGATCCATCAGGGCGTCGCCAGAGACCATCTCGTCGTCGCCGACAGAGACCATGCCAGCGTTGTTCACCAAAATATTAGGGACTATGGATGCCGCCACCAGCGCATCCCCCAGCTCGCCCGCGAGCGCCGCCGACTCCAATCGCGCAATAAACCCGTGGGCGTTGATGCCGAGTTCGCGCAGCTCGCGAACTCGATCATGAATCCGGTCGGTTGTGCCGGAGATCGCAACGGCGGCCCCAAGCTCACCGAGGGACCGGGCGGAAGCAAAACCTATTCCGGTCGGGCTTCCTGCCCCGGTCACTAGTGCGGTGCGGCCGCTGAGATTCCATGCTGCGGGGAGTGTCATGCGAATCATGGTAGCTAGCCATGCCGCGAGAGACTTTACAGTTCAGCGATAACAGTCTTCAGCTGGGTGTAGTCATCGAGCCCGAACGAGCCGAGCTCGCGGCCCCAACCGGACTCCTTGTAGCCACCACGAGGCAGCGTCACGTCATCTGCGTGCCAGGTGTTGAGCCAGACTGTGCCAGCGCGAAGTCGCCCACCGACTCGGTGTGCGCGGCCGATGTCGCGGCTCCACAGTCCGGCGGCGAGGCCGTAGCGCGTGTTGTTCGCCAGGCGCACAACCTCGTCTTCGGTGTCGAACGGCACTGCCGTGACCACCGGACCGAAGACCTCTTCTTGGTGGATGGCCATCTCTTCTGTGACATTCGTAAATACGGTCGGCCGCACGAAGTAGCCTTCGCGATCGATGCGGTCGCCACCGCTGGTCGGGGTTGCACCCGCAGCTGCGCCGTCGCGCAAGTAGCCGAGAACCTTGGCGTACTGCTCGTCAGAGATCAGCGGGCCCATCTCGGTTTCTGGGTCGAATCCACTGCCAACGCGAGTATTCGACGCGATCCGAGATACACCCTCAACCACCTGGTCGAACACCGCGCGCTGCACGTACAGTCGCGAACCGTTGACGCAACACTGGCCCTGGTTGAAGAACGCGGCGTGCGCGGATCCAACGATCGCCTTTTCGATGTCGGCGTCGTCGAAAATGATGTTCGGCGCCTTGCCGCCAAGCTCGAGGGAGACCTTCTTGAGGTTCCCGCCCGCGGCGGCCACGATCTTCTTGCCGACCTCGGTCGAACCCGTGAACGCGACCTTGTCTACGTCGAGGTGGGAGGCGAGTGCGGCACCGGCGTCGCCGAATCCGGGAACCACGTTGAGCACGCCCGCTGGCAGGCCAGCTTCGAGAAAGAGCTCGCCGAGGCGCAGCGCGGTGAGTGGCGTCTGCTCGGCCGGCTTGAGCACGACCGTATTGCCTGCGGTCAGTGCCGGGATGATCTTGAAGCACGCCATGACGAGTGGGAAGTTCCACGGCACGATTCCTGCAACGACTCCAACCGGCTCGCGACGCGTATACGCGTGAAAAGACCGCAGCTCGCTCGACATCGGAATCGTCGTGCCCTCGATCTTGGTGGCCCAGCCGGCGAAGTAGCGAAACAGCTCCGCAGCCGTCGCGACATCCCCGTCTTTGGCAGAACTCACCGGCTTGCCGTTGTCGAGGCTCTCGAGCTGGGCGAACTCGTCGGCGTGCTCCTCTAGCAGGTCGCCCATCGCCCACAGCAGTCGAGCCCGGCTGCGCGGAGTGAACCGGCTCCAGTCAGATCCTTCGTCGAAGGCGCGCCGCGCGGCCTGCACCGCGAGGTGCACATCCTGAACACCGGCCTGCGCAACCGTCGCCAAAGGCTTGGCGGTAGCCGGATCGATCGTCTCGAACGTGCGACCGTCGGCTGCGTCGACCAGCTGGCCGTCGATGAGCAGCTTGCGTGGCGAGGCGAGATACTCCGTGACGTCGTCACGGACAGCGATGGTGGGCATGGTGTGCCTTTCGGTGTGGAGCGTCGTCATTTGACGAACGCGAATTTGGCTCGGTCGATGGTGAGTGAGACTGCAAGGATGATGAGCGATCCGTAGACGATCTGCTCGAACGACGGGTCGATCCCGGCGACCGAGAGTCCGACGCGCAGGACGGTGATGATGAGCACTCCGATCAGCGTACGTCCGACCCCGCCGTAGCCGCCCGTGATCGCGGTGCCGCCGACGACGATCGCGGCGACCACCGGCAGCAGCAGGGAGTCGGCGAGGCTCGGCGCTCCACTGTAGGTGCGTGCCACCAGCAGTCCGCCGGCGAGACCGGCGCACAGGCCAGAAGCCGTGAAGGCACCGATCTTGAGAGCGGACACGGGAACGCCCGCCATGGCAGCCGCGGGCTCGGCGTTGCCGACCGCCTCGAACCAGCGCTTGAGCGGCGTGAACCAGAGCACGAGTGCGAACACGCCGGCGAGGCCGAGGGCGATCAACGCCCCACTGGGGATCTTGGCCGGGCCGAGCCGCATGAAGGCCCACTCCAGCTCGCTGCCCGTCACGCCGATGGTCGACGCCCCCGAAACGATGAGCCCGATGCCCGACCAGACGGCGAGCCCGCCGAGGGTCACGATGAACGACGGGATTTGCGCGATCACGTGGACGAGACCCTGCACGCACCCCGCGAGCGCGCCCGCTAGGGCTGCGGCCGGGATCGCCCAACCGCCCAGCGCGGGCACCCAGAGGGCCACGAGCACAGAGCACATGGAGGCGAGCGCGGCTACCGACAGGTCGATGCTGCCACACAGGATGACCAGCATCGCTCCGACGGCGAGCACGAGCAGGGGTGTCGACGAGTCGAGCGCGGTGAGCAGGCTGTTGGGTCGTAGGAAGTTGGGGTTCGCCACAGACACCGCGATGATCAGGAGCGCAAGCACACCTATAGGCATGAACCGCAGCACCTGGCCACGGATGCCGGTGGTGCGCTTCAGGCCGACGATCGCGATCGCCTCGGTGGGTTTCATTCCGGGCGGGTGCACGGTGGTCATATCATCGCCTCCAAGACGTCGACAGGGCTGGGTTTCGCGCCGGGATCGCACGGCACTTCGGCCACGACCTCGCCGTCTTTCATCACGATGATGCGATGGCTCATGGCTATGGTCTCCTCGAGGCTGTCGGCCATGAGCACCGTCGCGATGCCCTGGTCACTGAGGTCGCGAATGAGCCGGTACACCTCGGACTTTGCGCCGACATCTAGGCCGCGTGTGGGGTGATCGAGGATCAGCACACGGAGTTCGCCCGACACCATCCAGCGGGCGAGCACCGCCTTCTGCTGGTTGCCTCCAGACAGCGAGGCGAGCGCGGCGGACGTCGTGGGCGTCTTGACCCGAAGCAACTCGACCCAGTGCTTCACCACAGCCGCCTCCGCGCGGCGGTCGAGGAATGGACCGCGGGAGACCGACGAGATGTGCGGCAGAGTGATGTTCTCGGCGACCGACATGGTCGCGATCATGCCCTCGGTGCGACGCTCGGCCGGCACAAAGCCGAATCCCTGACGAATGGCTGGCCGGGGAGAGGAGAAGTTGACCGCCTCTCCGTCAACCGCGATTTGGCCACTGTTGAGGGCCATTGCGCCGAACAGCGCACGACACAGTTCCTCGCGGCCCGATCCTTGCACGCCGGCGAGCCCCAGCACCTCGCCCTTGCGCACCTCGAACGAGACCGACTGGCAGACACCCTTGAGCGTGGCGCCCGTGACACTCAGGCGCACCGGCGCCTAGGCCACCGGCAGCTGACGGTCCTCGTGGTAGTGGCTGCCCTTGGCGTCGCGGCCGATCATCATGCGATGAAGCTCCGCTGCATCCGTCGTCGCGGGGTCGTACTCGCCGACGGTCTGGCCGTTGCGCAGCACGTAAACCCGGTCGGAGATGCGCAGAACCTCGTCGAGGCGGTGTGATACAAAGACGACGGAGGCGTGGTGTCGCAGACGCTCTATCTGGGCGAAGAGCAACTCGATCTCGTCCGCGTCGAGCACAGAAGTCGGCTCGTCGAGCAGCACCACCGGTTCACCGTTGCTGCGTTCCTCGATGGCCAACACCTTGGCGATCTCGACGAGCTGCCGGTCGGCGAAGCTCAGGGTCTCGGTGATCGCACGCGGGTCGATGTCGCAGCCGATCTTGTCGAGCTGCACCTGTGCTCGACGCGCGAGCTCCTTCCAGCGGTAGAAGCCACCGCGCACGCCCTCGCCTTCCGCGCCGAGCAGGATGTTCTCGGCCACCGTGATGTTGGGAATCAGTGACTGCTCCTGGAAGACCATCCCGATACCCGCCAAGCCGGCCTGGGAGATCGAGCGCAGTTTGACCTTCGACCCGTGCAGTCGGATCTCGCCCGAATCGGGCTGCACGAGACCGATCAGCGACTTCAGCAGGGTCGACTTGCCGGCGCCGTTCTCCCCGATCAACCCGACCACCTCGCGCCGGCGAACCTCGAACGAGATGCCATCGAGGGCGACGGTCTCCGAATAGCGCTTGCGGAGATCGATGACCTCCAGCACTGGCGGCTCGGCGCTCAGCTCACGAACGGTCATTTTACGACTCTCAATCGGCGGCGCAGTGGCCAGTTCGTGATGGCGACCGCCGCGACGACGACGAATCCCTGCACAGCGGTCTGGAAGTTGGAGTCGACCCCGATGAGCACGAGGCCGTTCACGAGCACCGAGACGATGAGCACGCCAACGATGGAATGCACCACACCGCCGCGACCGCCCGAGAGGAGCGTGCCACCGATGACGGCAGCGGTGATCGCCGCGAAGTTGAGCCCGCTCCCGACGGCGACGATGCCCGAGCCGAGCTTGATGGTGACCATGACACCGGCGAGCCCGTAGATGGCGCCCGCGAAGACGAACACCAGGGTCTTGTAGCGTCGCACCGGGATGCCCGACAGCAGGGCGAGGTCTTCAGCGCCGCCGACGACTCGCGCGTACCGGCCGAATCGGGTGTAGCGCTCGAGACCGACGCCGAGCAGGATCACGCCGAGCGCGACAAAGGTGAGAGGGGTGAGGCCGAGGACGTCCCCGGTGGCCCACGCGGTGACGTCGGCTGAGCGGATGGTCGGCTGTACGCCCCCGAACAGCACCGTGGCCACTCCGATGCCGATCGCCGAGACCCCGAGGGTCGTCATGAACGACGGGATGCGCAATCGAGTCGAGAGAATGCCATTGGCTCCGCCGAACAGCGCTCCCACACCGACCGCGAGCACGACGGCGAGGAAGCCAAGGTCGTTCTCGTTACGGTTGTTGGCGATCAGCAACGCGAACGAGAGCGCCGACGCTGCCATGATGCCCTCTACCGAGAGGTCGATTGCTCCGAGCATCAGCACGAAAGTCAGTCCGACGGCCACGACCGCGAGCACGGCCGCGGTATCGAGGATGCTGCGGAAGTTGCCCATCGTACGAAACTGCGGGCTGAGAATCGAGAAGCCCACGAGCAGCAGAACGAGGGCGACCGGTGGGCCGAATACGCTAATCCGGTCGGAGCGTCGCCAGGCGGCCAAGCGGTTGGGCCGGACGGGACGCTCGGTGTCGCCCCGTCCGGCCGGGGGGGTTTCCCCCGGCCGAACGGTGGTCATCATTACTCCAGTGGACCGGCGACGCGGTTGAACAGGTTTCCGCACTCGAAGTCCGACAGGTTGGCCTTCGGTGTGAGGTAGTCGGCCGAGTTGTCCGCCGTGATCAGCACCTGCTCAGCATAGAACTCACGGTTCTCGTTCGAGAGGTCCGCAACGTCCAGCTCACCGGTCAGGGCGCAGTAGCCCATCGCCAGGCCGATGCCACCCTGCCACGGGCCGTCGCTTGAGACTGTCGCGACCATGGTGCCGTCGGCGATGGCCTGCACAGCCTCCGGAACGGCGTCGATGCCGACGACTCCGACGTCGGTGCGGCTCGCGGCCTCGAGGGCTTTGTACGCGCCGAGCGCCATGTCGTCGTTGGCAGCCCACACACCGCCGATTGCATCACCGTGCTTGGTGAGCAGCGTGCCGGTCGTGTCGAAGGCCTTGGTGCGATCCCAATCGGCCGCCTGCTGGTCGAGCAGGGTGATGTCGGGGTACTCGCTCAGCGCCTGCTCGAGACCGGCGAACCGGTTCTCGGCAGTCACGTTGGCTGCCTGGCCCTGCAGGGCGATCACGCCACCCGTGCCACCCATCGACTCGAACAGGGCGACGGCGATCTGGTAGCCGGAGTCCTTGCCGTCATAGGTGATGTGCGCGATCCACTTGTCGTAACCGTCCCACGGGTGCAGGTCGGCAGGCTTGTTCCACTGCGTGACCACGAATGCACCGGCATCCTGTGCCGCCTTGACAACCGGGGTCGTGTCGGCGTCGGTGTTGGTCAGCACGTTGAGCACCATGCACTCAGGGTTGCCGGTGCTGAGCTCTTGGCGGATCTGCTCAAGCTGCTTGGGCGACTCGCCTGCGTAGGTGAGGCGCTTCTGCTCGAGTCCGAGCGATTCGGCGAACTCTTGTCCACCGTCGAGCCAAGACTTCTCGTAGGGGTTGGTCTCGTTGCGCACTTGACCGATGAGCTGAATGTCCTCCGGCGCACACGCTGCATCAGAAGTGCCACCGTCGGTAGCCGCGGTGCATCCGGTGAGCGCGGCCATTGAAACTGCGATAGTTGCCAGGGCGATTACCCGGCGCGAACGCGTCGTTGTGTTCACTGTGCTTTCTCCATTTCGTTATGTGTTTTCTGGCATTCGGTGAAGCAGGGCTTGATCATCGAGACATCCATCCGCCGTCAACGACGAGGGTGTGTCCCGTGACGTAGTCGGATGCCGGTGAGGCGAGGAATACCGCCGCCCCACCAAGATCCGCTGCTTCTCCCCAGCGCCCGCTTGGGATGCGGGCGAGGATTTCGGACGACCGCACTTCGTCGAGGCGAAGTGCGTTCGTGTTGTCGGTTGCGATGTAGCCGGGGGCGAGTGCGTTGACCTGCACTCCGTGCGGCGCCCACTCGTTTGCGAGCGCTCTGGTCAGGCCGAGCAGGCCGTGCTTACTAACGGTGTAGCTCGCCACCGTGCTTCCACCTTGAAATGCGAGCAGGCTCGCGATGTTGATGATCTTTCCGCTGCCGCGGGTGATCATGTGCTCACCGAAGCCTTGACTCAAAATGAACGGGGCGTGCAGATTGACCGCGAGCACCCTGTTCCACGAGTCGATAGTCACTTCGAGACTTGCGCCCCGATCGATAACCCCCGCGTTATTGACGAGTATGTCGACCGGCTGCCGCGCAGACGCCGAGCGCGCGAGCTCTTCGGTCGCAGCCACGTCTGCGAGGTCGATATCGATCTGGCTCACGTCTCGGCCGTTGGACTTGAGCTCTTGGGCCGTCAAATCAGTGGATGTGCCGCGCCCGGCCAAAATAACCGAGGCACCCGCGCGCGCGAGCGCAATCGCGATAGCTTGGCCGATGCCTCGACCCGCTCCGGTGACCAGCGCAGTCTTGCCCTCGAGCGAGAACGGGCTGCTGTCAATTCCTGCCTCAGTCACCGAAGCTCACTAATCTTCACTGGCTGCATGTCGGTGTACTCGGTGTTCTCGCCAGCCATGGCCCATACGAAGGAATACGGCACGGTGCCCGCGCCCAGGTGCACAGACCACGGCGGCGCGATGACGACCTG
>JANONY010000333.1:0-2370 GCA_031421055.1 Actinomycetes bacterium
GTTTGACAGCGGGTAGTAGACGCCAGCGACGGATGGCGCCGGAACGCCGCTTTCGGCCGCCAAGCTCGTGATGCGCTGCTTGATCTCCCACTCGAGGCTGCGCAGTTCGCGGTAGGCCACGTAGAGAAAGTTTCCGCAGCCGCACGCGGGGTCGAGCACCCGGAACATGCAGAGCTCGTCGAGCAGAGCGCGAGCCTGCGCAGGAGTAGTGGTCGCGTCGATGCGTTCACGCCACGGGCGCACGATGGTGGGGCCGACGATCTTCATGATGTCGGACTCGTGCGTGTAGTGGGCGCCAAGGCGCTCGCGGCGCTCCTCGCCGAGCACGCCCTCCATGAGCGACCCGAATATCGTGGGGTCGACCGTTTTCCAGTTGAACTCGGCGGCTTGGCGAAGGTGCACCAGCTCATCCCTGTTCATGAAGACGGCCGCAGGCTTCGCGAAGAGGTCGCCATTGACGTAGTGGGTGCCGGCGTAGCGACCCTGCCGATTGTGGTTGCCCTTTTGGTTCAGCAGGGTGAAGAGGTAGCCGATGTCTCGGGCCGAGTCGGCGTTCGGGTCGGCGATGAGCGCATCCACCGTGTTCTGCAGCGGGTAGCCGTCGAGCATGCCAAGGTCTTCGGCAAAGAGGCACCAGACCAGCTGCATCGTGAAGCGTTGGATCTCGTCGATCGGGGCGGCGGCGCGATCGGCGAGCGACGTGTACAGCTTGGCGATGTGCTTTGCGGCCTCGGTGGTGAGCGCGCGGCGATGCTCAGAGAACACCGGCTCGCTGGTCTGTGACTGCAAGAACAGCAGCGAGTCGTACCGGTCGGGCAGCTCGGCGAGGGGAAAGCGGATTCGGGCCTCGTTGGGAAAGCGACCGGGCTCCCAGATTTCAAACTCGCCGAAGTTGCACGCGATCACGTAGCGGGCGGCTGGGATGTTCTCGGCTGAGTTCGATGACTCCTGCCAATAGCGTTGGCGCTGTTCTTTCGCCTTCTCTAGCGCCACGTGCGGGGCCTTCATCTCGACGATCAGCACGCTCGGCCAGTGGAGGTCCATGAAGCCGGCCGAGCTCTTGAAGTCTTCAAAGAGGGCGCCGACGTCACGCCGGTCGGATCCGTAGGCCGCAAAGAGCTCGTTGAGAAAGCTTTGCGCCTCGGCACGTTCAGTGCCCGAAAAGCGCTGCCACTTCGCTGCGAACTTCTGAAGCGCCGCCTGAATCTCGAGACCGCTGCGCACCTAGATCAGTCGCACAGAGTCGCCGGCGTAGTACGTGTCTTGCATGAGGCGCTTGTGGCTGCGCTCAAGGTCTGCGATCAGCTCAGCGAGGGCGAACTCGATGTTGTTGTCGCCACCCGACTTCTGTACTTGCTTGAGCGCCTTCTTCGAGCGAGCGAGGGTGTGCTCAAGGTTGAGCAGTACATCGCTGAGCTCGCCAAAACGTTGCTCGCGGGCAGCCTGCTCTGGGCTGCGGTGGTTGTCGCTCGTTGCGTTGCTCACCGACGCACCTCCTTGGCCAAGATTGTGGTCTCAGTGTACGGGGCACGACTGACGCCGCAGAGGGAGCACGCGCATCCCGCTGCCGTCTGGCGGCTGTGTACAACCGTCAGGCGTGGGTGCGGCGCTTCTCGATCATCCAGAGGTTCTCGTTGTCTAGGCGCTCGTAGTGCAGCACGTCGACCAGCCTCTGGATAAACGCGATGCCACGCCCAGACTCTGCGTCTCCGTCTGGCATTTCGCGCCGTGTGAGGTCGACTTTGACCGCCGGCGAGCTGTCGCTGATTCGTCCGTGAATGTAGTCGGAGTCGATAACAATCGAGATGTCGGCCACGATGCTTTTGCCGTCATCCGCGTGCTTGATGACGTTGGCAGCGAGTTCGATGAGCGCCGTCTCAAACCGGAGCCGATCCATCGTGTCGAGGTCGGGGTGCAGTGCCCAGATGCGCTCGATGTAGGCGTGCACCGCGTTAACGTCGTCAGCGGGCGTGCGAATGGTGAGTATTTCGTCAATCACTGAACGCTGCCTCCGGTGTGGGGTAAGACGTGAGAATCCGATCGAGGTTCGAGAGCTGCAGCACCATGACCACCTGCTCGGTTGGGGCAGAGATGCGAAGGTCGCCGCCGGCCTGTCGCGCCGTCTTGAGGCAACCAACGAGTGCGCCGAGGCCTGACGAGTCCATGAACTCGATGCCAGACAGATCGACAACTACGCGTGGGCGCCCCGAATTGATTGCGTCGCTAACTGCCTCGCGAAGTAAGGGTGCCGACACCATATTGAGGCGACCTTCTCCGCGGACGACGGCGACAAGCTCGTCGAGCTGGTGCGTTACAAATTCCATTAGCTACCCGTTTCTCGCGGAACGAATCCGCGGTATCTGACTGCCC
>JANONY010000334.1:0-1936 GCA_031421055.1 Actinomycetes bacterium
GCGATCGCGGTCTTCGAGAGCCGCAGCATGACTAGGGCGAAGGCGACCATCCACAGGATGTGCACGATGACGAGAACGCTCGCGAAGGGTCCGAAGCCTACCGAGGAGTACTCACTGTAGACGGGGCCGCCAGCCGGGAACATCCACCCATTCAGTGGTCCGGTCTCTGCGAATGGTGCCCACTCGCTCAGCGTGAACATGACGAGCGCATAGGCGGTGCCGATGGCGAGGGCGATTGCGGCGACACGGTCACGCACGACTTGGGGCGCAACCCGCTCGAAGCGTTGGCTAACGCCCGACGACGCAAGGTTGCGCAGCTCGCCCCGCGACGGCACAGCGCGACCGTCCGCATCTGCCTGGTCGAGCATGGTGCCGACGATCGCATCCGCATTCTCGGCCCGCCACGCGCGCGGATACCAGCGCAGGGTAGCGCGGTAGCGTGCTTCGAGGGCGGCGCTCACTGTGCTACCGCCACTCGGATGCTGCGAGCACGCAGCCGTTGCGTCGCCGCCGCCGCGTTCTGTTGCTGTCGGGTCGCCTCATCCGCGAGCTTTGACGCGCCTTCGTCGGTGAGGTCGTAGTAGCGACGCAAACGACCGTCGACGACCTCGTCGCCTGCCTTCGCGATGAGGCCGTCGGCCTCGAGGCGCTCGAGCGCCGTGTAGAGCGTGCCCGCCTTGAGCGACACCCGCCCCTTCGAGATGGCCTCCGCCTCGGCGATGATCGCGTAGCCGTGCTTGCGTCCATCGGCGAGCGCGGCGAGCACGAGGAACGTGGGTTCGCGCAGTTCAGTCATGCGACGACTATATATCGATTGTCTGTATATGTCGACACGCGAAGCACGATGCTTGTCAAGTGAACTTGACTTAGACGAAAGGGCACCTGACTTTGACCGCAGCAAACGAGACCGTCGGCCTCGAGGAGTCCAATAGGACAACTCTTCGACTGGTGGTTTGGGGGTGGTGTGGCTGGCAGCGCTAGCGGCAGTCGCCGCGGGGCTTCTCGCCATCGAGCTCGGTCTCGCAGTCTTTGCCGCCCTGCTTGCGGCGGTCTATCTAGTTGCGTACTTCGTCAGCAGGATCCGCTACCGATGAAAAACAGCATCGCCGGGCTGCGAGCCGATCGCTCGTGGACTCAGGCAGCCCTTGCTCAGCGGATCGGCGTCTCACGGCAGACGATCAACGCGATCGAAACCGGCAAGTTCGATCCAAGCCTTCCTGTCGCGTTTCGACTCGCGAGGCTATTCGACCTGAGAATCGAAGAGATCCTCACCGACAACCACGGCGGGAACGCCGAGCCGGCAACCCGTCAATAGTGGTAACGAGCCTGAAGCACACGGATCTCGTCATCGGTCACGAGGTACACGAGACGATTCGATTCGTCGATGCGACGAGACCAGGCGCCACCCAAAAGGTGCCGCAATGGCTCTGGCTTGCCGATGCCATTGAACGGATCGCGCAGCGCGTCGACAATGAGCGCGTTGAGGCGCTTCAGAGTTTTTCGATCCTCGGTCTGCCAGTAAACGTAATCGGCCCATCCGAGCGAGTCGAAGGCTAGTCGGCGACTCAAACGTCGAGGTCGTCCAGGTCGTGGTACTCGACCTCACCACGGCGCGCGCGTTCGAGGGAGGCAAGAAGCCTCTCAGCGTTCGCTGGCGAGCGAAGGAGGTAATCGGTCTCAGTCAGGGCGTCGTAGTCAGCTTTGGAGATGATGACAGCGTTGCCATGCTTCGACACAACCTCGACCGGTGCGTGGTCGTTGTTGACCTGTTGAATGAGACCGAACAGGTTTTTTCGAGCGTCGGTCGCGGTAATGGCGGCCATAGGCACCCCCTCCAAAGTAGTACTTGATAGCGTACCAATTGCGAACTCGTCTCGCTATCCCGCGTCTACGACCGGCATGATGCCGCGCACAACCCGCTGATAGCGAGCGAGCG
>JANONY010000335.1:0-7721 GCA_031421055.1 Actinomycetes bacterium
CTGAGCCCTCGTTCAAAGAGCACCTCCAGCAGCTGTCTGACACGGTCGGTATCGATCTTGTCGCCCACGGCACGGTCAGCGACGCCGACACGATTCGCGACACTTCGGTTGCACAACCGCTCATCGTCGCGGCGGGGCTCATCACCGCTAGCGCGCTGCTTGCCGACGGCCGCCGCGACAAGATCGGCGGGGTCGCCGGGCATTCGGTCGGCGAGATTACGGCGGCCGCTGTCGCCGGAATCCTCAGTGAGACGGATGCCGTCACCTTCGTGCGCGAACGCGGCCGTTCCATGGCCACAGCCGCCGCCATCGCGCAGACCGGCATGAGCGCGGTCATCGGAGGCGATGAAGACGAGTTGCTCGCCCGCCTCGCCGAGCTCGGCCTGTACCCGGCCAACTTCAACGGCGGCGGTCAGATTGTCGTGGCTGGTGCTCTCGACGCCCTCTCCGCCCTGCAGGAGAACCCGGTGGCAGGCACGCGGGTGATTCCGCTGCAGGTTGCCGGGGCCTTCCACACGCGCTACATGGAGCCGGCGGTGGCCCACCTCACCGAGTTCGCCGAGACGCTCACTACGAGCGACCCGACCCTGCCGATCTGGACAAACAAAGGCGGCGCACTCGTCAAAGACGGCCGCCACTTTCTTGAGCTGCTCGTCGGGCAGGTGAGCTCACCGGTACGGTGGGATCAGACCATGGACGCACTAGCGAACGCCGGAGTCACCGGCATTATCGAACTCGCCCCGGCGGGAGCACTCGTCGGCCTCGCCAAGCGCGGCCTCAAGGGCGTGCCAACCGTCGCGGTCAAAACGCCCGACGACCTCGCGGCGGCGTTCCACCTTATCGACGGAGCTTAATGTCTCACCCAACTCTTCAGCAATCGCACGGGCCAGAGTTCACACGAATCCTGAGCCTCGGTGCCGCGCGCGGGGACCTCGTCGTGCCAAACGACGAACTCATCGGCCCGATCGACTCGAGCGACGAGTGGATTCGCCAACGCACCGGCGTCATTGAGCGCCGCCGCGCGAGTAAGGGGGTCGACGCGATCGACCTCGCTGAGGCCGCTGCCCGCGAAGCGATCGAGAAGGCAGGCATTCGCGCAGACCAGCTCGGCGCCGTGCTCGTCTCAACCATCAGCAATGTCGCGATCACGCCGTCCATGGCAAGCCTGCTGGCCGACCGGATCGGAGCAACCCCTGCTCCCGCTTACGACATCAGCGCAGCGTGCGCTGGGTACACGTAT
This sequence comes from Actinomycetes bacterium, assembly GCA_031421055.1. GTDB lineage: Bacteria > Actinomycetota > Actinomycetes > Actinomycetales > Microbacteriaceae > Conyzicola. Next base: position 1,241 of record JANONY010000335.1, read on the forward strand.
GGCATTGCGCAGGCTGACGCGCTCATCCGTTCTGGGGTTGCAGAGTACGTGCTCGTGGTCGGCGCAGAGAAGCTTTCGCAGTACGCCCGCGCGGACGATCGCAGCATTTCATTCCTTCTCGCGGATGGGGCAGGCGCCGCCGTCGTCGGCCCAAGCGACTTTCCAGGCATCTCGAAAACCGTGTGGGGATCCGACGGGTCGAAGTGGGACGCCGTCGGCATGGACGCGACCTTCGAGCAGTACCTCGACGGCGAAAAGGGGTGGCCGATGATGCGCCAGGAGGGCCAGACGGTATTCCGCTGGGCCGTGTGGGAGATGGCCAAGGTTGCGCAGCAGGCTCTCAATGCGGCCGGCGTGACGAGTGATCAGCTCGCGGCCTTCATCCCCCATCAAGCAAATATGCGCATCATTGACGAGTTCGCCAAGCAGCTGAAATTACCAGAGTCCGTCATCATCGCGCGAGACATCGCGACGACGGGAAACACGTCTGCCGCGTCGATCCCGCTGGCGACCCACCGCCTGCTGCAGGAGCACCCAGAGCTCAGCGGTGGCCTGGCCCTGCAGATCGGATTCGGCGCAGGGCTCGTCTACGGAGCCCAAGTCGTCGTGCTCCCGTAGTGCGCCGCCGCCTATTGGGCGCCGACTCCCCTAAACTTATCCACGGTCTATTGACACACCCTTTGAGGAGATAAACACCATGGCATTGTCCACCGAAGAAGTTCTCGCCGGCTTGGCCGAACTGATCAACGACGAGACTGGCATCGCGACCGACACGGTCGAGCTGGACAAGTCGTTCACCGACGACCTTGACATCGACTCGATTTCGATGATGACCATCGTCGTGAACGCTGAAGAGAAGTTCGACGTCAAGATTCCTGACGAAGAGGTAAAGAACCTGAAGACCGTCGGCGACGCCGTCAACTTCATCACCAACGCCCAGGCGTAGTACAAACCAACGCCCAGGCGCTAAGTACCAACCAACGCGCGAAAGCGCTAAGTACGTGCGATGGGGGCTGCACTCGCCGCCCCCATCGATTCGTAGACATCAGAGCGCGGCATCCCCGAGGAAGACGTCATGACCACACCCAAGAAAATCGTCGTCACCGGAATCGGTACCTCGAACCCACTCGGCGGCACCGCGCCAGACTCCTGGGCGGCCCTTCTGTCCGGCGAATCAGGCACAAGCACAATAGAGGCCGACTGGGTCGCCCAGTACGACATCCCCGTTCACTTCGCCGCACAGGCTAAGGTGCGGCCAGTGGAAGTGCTCGAGCGCCAAGAGTTCAAGCGGCTCGACCCCTCCGCCCAATTCGCGCTCATCTCGGCCCGCGAGGCATGGGCGGATGCCGGCGCACCAGAGATCGACCCCGTGCGTCTCGGCGTGGAATATTCCACCGGAATCGGTGGCCTCTGGACGCTGCTCGACGCCTGGGACACCCTGCGCGAAAAGGGACCGCGGCGGGTTCTGCCGATGACCGTTCCGATGCTCATGCCGAACGCCGCGGCTGCCGCAGTCAGCATGAACTTCGACGCGCGTGCCTTTGCCCGCACCGACGTGTCGGCCTGTGCCTCGAGCACAGAAGCAATCGCGAACGCCTACGAGCACCTGCAGGCCGGGCTTGCGGATGTGATCCTCGCCGGAGGGACCGAGAGCTGCATCCACCCGATGACTCTCGCCTCGTTCGCTTCGATGCAGGCTCTGTCGAAGCGCAACGACGACCCGGCCACTGCGTCACGGCCCTACGACGTCGACCGAGACGGATTCGTCATGGGCGAGGGCGCAGCGACGATCGTGATGGAGACCGAGGAGCACGCTCTCGCCCGCGGAGCCCGCATCTACGCCGAGATCGCCGGTGGGGGTGTCACGAGCGACTCGTATCACATCACCGCGCCAGACCCCGAGGGCCGAGGAGCCGCACGCGCGGTGCTCGCGGCGCTCGGCCAAGCCGGTGCGACCGTCGACGACGTCACCCACATCAACGCGCACGCGACGAGCACTCCGGTCGGCGATATTGCCGAGTACAAGGCGCTGCTTGCCGTGTTTGGGCAGAGAGTGCACGACATCCCGATCTCTGCCACCAAGGCGGCCCACGGTCACCTTCTCGGTGGCACCGGCGCGCTGGAGACGATCTTCACGATTCTCGCCGTGAAGGAGCGCCTCGCTCCACCGACGATCAACATCGAGAACCTCGACCCGGCTATTCCGCTCAAGGTCGGCGCGGCTCAGCCTCTCGGCGACGGGCCACAGCTCGCGATCAGCAACTCATTCGGCTTCGGCGGACACAACGCCGTAGTCGCGGTGCGCAGCTACAACTAAGGGGAGCGCCTCGACACGTCGGCAGCCGTCGTGCACGAGGCACTCTCCGTCGAAATGCTCGGCGATCTCGTCTTGCCTGACGAGCCGTTCGAGCTGCTGCATGTCGATGAGTGGCGGAGCCATCTCGTCGATGAGAACGCTCAACTCCCGCTGCAGTGAATCCATCATTGTCCTACCCTTTCTACCGGCCGTGCAGAGTTACTAGCTATGCCCTTGCTAACTATTGACGGCGTGCAGCCAGACGACCTGGCTGTCGCTTGACGCGTGGCGGAATACTTCGAGTTCGTCGTCCCACGACTGCCCGAGAGCGAGGCGCAGTTCGCGATGGAGCTCACGTGCGTTCGAGCCGGCGGATTCCATGGCGGCCCGGATCCGATCCTCTGGCACGACCATATTTCCGACGCTGTCGGTCTGGGCAAAGAAGATGCCGAGGTCTGGGGTGTGCATCCAGCGGCCACCATCGCTGCGTGGCGTCGCGTCTTCTGTGACCTCGAAGCGCAAGTGCTCCCAGCCACGAAGTGCAGACGCTATCGCCGCGCCGGTGCCTGGTGCGCCCTCCCAATAGAACTCGGTGCGCTGAGAATTCTTGATGACGGGCTGCTCAACCCACGTGAAGTTCACGGCATGCTCGATGGCGCTACCTGCGGCCCATTCGATGTGGGGGCAGAGCGCACGAGGAGCGGAGTGTATGTACAACACTCCGCGAGCGGTTGGTGCAGCCACTTTCTCTCCATTCGTTTGGTGCGACTTCCCCATCGACCACGAATGAATGCGTGAACTGCTATCTGAACTTGTGCCTTGATTATGCCTCGCGGCGGGGGCAAATAACAAGCGTGTGATTCCCTAGACTTGAGACTTGTGCCAGCCCCGTTGACCGTCGCAATCATCAGCGACTACTTTCTCGACTACGTCGGTGGGGCGCAGAGCTCCATTTTCGAGCAGCAAGCCGCGCTTCGTGAGGCAGGCCACGAGGCGCTTCTGGTCGCTAGTGTCCGCTCCTCGAGCGGCCCCGTAGACCTGGCCGTTCGCCCGCGATTCACCGTGCCAGGCCTGCAGTTGGCCGTGCACTACGCGCGGCGACCGCTGATCGATCGGTTGAAAGTCTTCTTCGTTTCGCGCGGAGTCAGCGTCGTGCACCTTCAAACCGAGTTCGGCCTTGCCCAGGCAGCGACCACCGCGGCACACGAACTTGGAATTCCGGTGGTGCTCACCGTGCACACCTTCTACTGGGGCAGCACGGGAATTGGGCCGCTACTAGTGGCGCCGTTGATGAAAGCGATGCTGCAGTCATCGACGGCTGCTCGTTTTCCGACCACGCGATTTACCGGGCGCTCCTCCGACGACCTGCTGCGCAACATGACCGCCGCGATGGCCAGCCGGGCGGATATGGTGATCTCGCCGTCCGCACACCAGGCCACGGATCTCGCCGCGGCGGGTGTGCAGTCGCCCATCGTGGTTGTGCCCAATCCGATCGCTCGCACCACACGCCCGGCCAGCCTTCTCGCCGACGACGCCCCGCCCCGGCTCTTGTGGGTTGCCCGTTGCGAGCCGGAGAAGCGTCCGCTGGTCTTTGCGGCCGCTGTACTTGAGGCGCTCACGTCTGCGAGCTTCGAGGTCGACTTTGTTGGCGACGGCTCGCAACTCGCCGAATTGCGCGCCGCGCTCGCCGGTGCGCCCGGTGTGCGCGCGCACGGCAACCTTGGGCACGAGGCCGTACTTGACCTCATCGATGCTGCGTCGATGATCGCCCTCACCTCGCACGGCTTCGACAACCAGCCGATGACGATTGCCGAATCGGTGTCGCGGTACCGCGGGGTGTTGTTCTGCGACCCCAAGTTGGCCGAAGGGCTTGGTGAGTCGGGCTTTCTCTCCGCGACCCCCGACGCAGAGGGGCTCGCCGCTGCGATCGTCGAACTCGTGACCACGAAAGGACTTCTTCAGAAGCTGTCGCGCGGCGCGAAGCTCGATGCGGCCACCTTCTCAGCAGCGACCTACGTAAATCGGGTGAGTGCGGTGTACGCGCAGGCGAAAGCTCACTTGGCCTCCGCGTAGTTGTCGACGATCGCCGTCGTCACGGGAAACGTCACAGGCAGGTCATTGAACAGGAGGCGGCCGGCGTCCGCCGCCGTCTGGCGAATGCAGGCCGCCACCTGCTCGGCGAGCTCGGACGGCGTGTGCACGATGACCTCGTCGTGGAGGAAGAAGACGAGGTGGGGGCGCTGGGCTGGGGCGGCATCCGACAGTGACCAGAGGGCGCCGCGTAGGCCCGCCATCCAGCACAGCGCCCATTCGGCCGCCGTGCCTTGCACAACGAAGTTGCGGGTGAAGCGACCCCAACTGCGCGCCTGATTTTTTGCGCGGCTCTCGGCCGCCGCATCGATGCTCGACTGCGCTGCCCACTGCTGGTCCGGACGCGGCGAGCTTCGCCCGAGGCGCGTCGAGACCACTTCGCCCCGCTCACCCGCCCTGGCTGCGGCTTCGACGAGCGCGAGCGCCTGCGGAAAAGCCTTGACCAGCCCGGGCAATAGCCGCCCGCTCTCGCCGGTCGTCGCGCCGTACATCGCGCCGAGCATTGCCACTTTGGCCTGGGCCCGAGTCGCCACCGCGCCACTCGCGACGATGCCCTCATACATGTCGCCCTCACCCGCCTTCGCCATGCGCTGATCGCGGCTGAGGGCCGCGAGCACGCGCGGCTCGAGCTGCGCTGCATCGGCGACCACGAGCTTCCAGCCTGGATCGGCCACGACGGCCCCGCGAATCTGTTTCGGCAGCTGAAGCGCGCCACCGCCGTTTGCGGCCCAGCGGCCGGTCACCACCCCGCCTGGCACATACTCCGGCCGAAAGCGGCCGTCGGCGACCCACGTCTCGAGCCAACTCCAGCCGTTCGCGCTGGCCAGCCGCGCGAGCTTCTTGTATTCGAGCAGCGGCGCGATCGCCGGGTGTTTGATGTCGCGCAGCTCCCAGCGGCTCGTCGACTTCACCTGCATGCCGGCCAACTGTAGGGCGCGCAGGAGTTCGACCGGCGAGTCAGGGTTGAAGTCGGTTTCGAGTTTCTCGACGAGCACTCCTCTCAGCACCTCAAGCTTCGCGGGCCGCTCCCCCGCGCGCGGTTGCGGGCCGAGCAACTCTTCGAGCAGCGCCTCGTGGCGTGCCGCGTCAAGCGGCAGCCCGAAGTGCTGCATCTCGCAGGCGATGAGTGCGCCGGCGCTCTCGGCTGCGAGCAAGAGGCCAAGCCGTGCCGGGTCGGCGGATGCGGCGACCGCCGCACGCTGCAACATCCACTCGGCGACCGGGTCGGCCTCCGCGACCGGCTCCGGTTCTTCGAGGTCGAAGAGTGCGGTGCCGCGGTCGCGGGGTGCCTCGGTCGGAGCTGTGGCGTCCCACGGGCCGGGCTGGGCGCGCGCCAGATCTGAGTCGGCGGTCAGGCTCGAGTGCCGAAGTATCGCGTGGCTCAGCCTCAGGTCGACGCAGCGTTCGACGCGCAGGCCCGCCCCGAGAAGTGCTGGGTACCAGCGGCGCGTGTCGTCCCAGACGAAGCGCGCGGTGGGATGTTCAGCGACGAGGGCCGCGAGCTCGCCGGTTCTCTCGTCGCTTAAAGCCGCGCCGTCGTCAGAGTAGGCACGCGCTCGACCGGGCGACAGAACGATGTACACGACTCAAGTCTGCCCCGGCCCACCGATGCGTTCGATAATTCAGGAACAGCGCTCCCGTGCGCCGTGAAACGGCACGCTTTCGACGCCAAACCCACCGCGGTTCCTGAACGGCGCACTGGCCTAAAACGCAGGAGATTCTCGTCGCACGACACCGAAAGCGACGCATAGGGTCACACCGGCGAATATCTCCTGCGTTTTCGTACGGCGGGGCTACTCGGCGTGCAGCAACGAGCCGTTTTTCTTCAGTACGTTCTTCTCCCCGGCGAGAATCGGCACGGCGAAGCGGTTCTGACGCGGCGGCATCGGGCAGTTGAATGCGTAGCTGAACGCGCACGGCGGCAGAACCGCGAGGTTGAAGTCGAGCACGACGGTGCCATCGGGGCGGGGCGCGACGAACAGAAACCGCCCGACGCTGTAGGTGGAGTCGCCGCTTGTCGCGTCGGCAAAGACGAGTTGAAGTGCGCGGCCAGACCTGAACGCGGCGAGGTCGTAGTCGACGCCGTCTTTCGTG
>JANONY010000336.1:0-2323 GCA_031421055.1 Actinomycetes bacterium
CGGCGTTCCCATCGACTACCCCTTCGATCGCATCCTTCTGGATATCAGCGCCGCCGTTGGACGCTCACTCACCATCGTGCAGCGGCTGCGCAGCAACGGCATCGTCGAAGCCCTCGTCGAAGCGGGCCACGGCATCGCGATTCTGCCGCGCTACACAACGCGCGTGAACGGCACTGGGCTCGTGACGCGTCCGCTCGTTGGCGTTCGCGCCGAGCGCCTTGTCTCCGTGCTCATGCGGCACGACCGCGCGCAGCGCCCCTCGGTGCGTCGCGTGGTCGAAGCGCTCCAGCGCGAGGCCGCGCGCATCGAGCTGGTGCACAGCAGCTAGCTGCGGGGGCTGCCGCGGTACTGCCACCAGGCCGCAAGCAACTGTGATCTGTCACTTCCTGGATGCTCCGCGTACCACTGTCGGGTGAAGCGGTTGTACTCGAACTGCTCGTCGATCGACGTCGGCGAGGTAGTGCGCGTCGCCCGCCAGTGCTCGATCGCCTCGCCGAGAGTGCGGCCGGCCCCATCAGAAATATAGGTGCGCATCGCCGCGTCGAAGTGAAACGCCGGCCCAATCTCGTTCTCGAAGAACTTTCGAAGCAGCTGACTGCTGCGCTGGCCCGGCGGAAGCACAGTCTGTCGGCTGAGTTCGCCATCAAGCTGGCGACCGTTTTTGCGCCGCACAGGTGCCGAAGGAGCACGACCTCCTAGTTTCGCCGCAATGCGGGACTCGATCTCACGCTTGCCGCCGCTCGCGCTGAGGCCGAGCTCGCGCGCAAACGAGGCGAGCTCCTCGCGCAGCCAATACCACTGGGCGAACTCAGACTCTGTCATGGTCGCAGTCGGATTTGGCCTCGCTGTCATGGCTCTATCGTGCCGGAGGCATCCGACAGCGCGACAGCGCGAGGCCGCCCGAATCGAGCTGGTGCAGAGCAACTAGTGCGGTTCGACGAGACGCGCGAGCAACTCGGTGAGCAGCCGCTCAGAGATCGGCGCTGGCAGCTCCTGCATGAGGGCGAGCAGCGGAGCCAAGCGATCAGGCAGCGCAGAGTCACCCGCGCCGACACCGAGCGCTCCGAGCAGGGCGAACGCGCTTTCAGAGTCGAGGGGCTCGCTGACCGCCGGAAGACCGGCGAGCCGCACCTGCGGGGTGCCGCGCACCTCCGCTGCCGCGAGCGTCAGCGCTGCGCTCAGCTCTGGCAACACCGCCTCGGTCACCGGCGTGATCGTGAGGTGCGTGGTGTGCGGCAGCTGGGTGCCGTCAGACTGCGTCATCCCCGGCTGAAGTTGCAGCAGCCAGCCGTGGGCGCGCGCCTGGTCTGCCCAGTGGTGCGGGTCTACTCGACGATCGATCGGCACCGACTCGTCGGTTGCGACCGCGAGCAGAGGCCCGACTGGCGCACCGACCACGCGAAGACCCTCGATCGAGTCAATGAGGTTGAGAAGCGCGAGAGTGCTGCGGTGACACGATGCGGCAAGCTCGCCAAACCCCTCCACTCCGAGTGCTTGCACGATCGCCCACGCCGCTGCGAGCGGCCCAGCCGATTTCGAGCCGAGCATGGTCGAGTTCACCACCGGGTAGCCCGGCCACCGAGTGGTGGCAAAGTACTGGCTACGCTGACGATCACGGCCGCGTTGCAGCAGTACAGAGGCGCCTTTTGGCGCGTAACCAAACTTGTGCAGGTCAGCGCTTAGCGAGGTGACACCGGGCACCCGAAAGTCCCACGGTTCCAGGTCGGGCCAGAACGGCAGCACAAGGCCGCCGATGCACGCGTCAACGTGGCAGTCGATCGCACGTTCTGCGGCCGCGCCAGCGACGGCAACGATTGGATCCAGTGCCGCGTGCGGATACGACGGCGCGCTGACAACAACCAGGGCGACATCCGCGCCCATCCGGTCAATCATCGACTCAGCCAGCACCACCCCATCGGAGCCAACGGGCACCAGGTCGAGCGTCAGCCCAAAGTAGTGGGCCGCTTTGTGGAATGCTGCGTGCACGGTGACGGGCGCTAGCAGCCGAGGGGTGCCGGTGCCGGTGAAGTTGTCGCGCGCAGTCTTGACCGCGAGCAGGCAGCTCTCTGTGCCGCCGGTGGTGATCGAGCCAACTACAGCACTGTCGCCGCCGAGCAGCGAGCGCGCGAACTCGATCAGCTCCCGTTCCATGACGGCAACCGAGCTGAACGTCGTCGGGTCGAGCCCGTTGACCGGCTGCACGAGCCGCATCGCTTGCGCAGCGAGCTCGTCGAGTTCGGCGAGCCCAGAGTCGTAGACGTACGAGAGCACGTGGCCGCCATGGGTCGGGGCGTCGGCCGCTCGAAGCGCGGTAAGCCGCACG
>JANONY010000337.1:0-4352 GCA_031421055.1 Actinomycetes bacterium
CACACAGACGAGACAGACGAGACACTCGATACCCTTGCAGCGATGACTATCCCAGGTTCGTGGCAGCGCGCGGCGCGGGGCGCGATGCTGCTCGGTGATGACGGCCAGCTGCATCCGACGATTTTTGCCGAGATGAGTGCGCTCGCCCTGAGCACCGGCGCGATCAACCTCGGGCAGGGGTTTCCTGACGAAGACGGTCCGCCCGAGGTGCTCGAAGCGGCACGGCAGGCGATCAGCGACGGCCTCAACCAGTACCCGCCAGGCATCGGCATGCCGGTGCTGCGGCAGGCGATCGCCGAACACCAGCAGCGCTTTTACGCCATCGAAACAGACCCAGACACCGAGGTGCTCGTCACCGCCGGCGCGACCGAAGCTCTTGCGGCGACGATTCTCGCGCTCACCGAGCCCGGCGACGAAGTGGTGACCTTCGAGCCCTTCTACGACGCCTACGCGGCGATCATCGCCCTCGCCGGCGCGAAGCACGTCACGGTGCCCCTGCTGGCGCCCGATTTTCAGCCCGACCTCGACGCGCTCAAGAAAGCGATCACCGGCAAGACGCGGCTGATCATCGTCAACGACCCGCACAACCCGACCGGCGCGGTCTTTGCGAAAGCCACGCTCGAGCTCGTCATCGAGCTAGCAACCAAACACAACGCGACGATCGTGACCGACGAGGTGTACGAGCACCTCACCTTCGACAAAGCAACGCACGTGCCGATCAGCTCTCTGCCTGGCGGGCGTGAGCGCACGGTATCCATTTCGAGCGGCGGAAAGACGTTCAGCACCACCGGGTGGAAGATCGGGTGGATCACCGCCCCATCCGCCCTCATTGGCCCGATTCTCGCGGTCAAGCAGTTTCTCACCTTCGTCAACGGAGCCCCGTTTCAACCGGCCATCGCCGCAGGGCTGCGCCTGCCCGACGAGTTCTTCGCTGGCGCCGCGGCAACCCTCGAACGCAAGCGCGACATGCTCGCTGCCGGTTTGACCGCCGCGGGTTTTGGCGTCAGCACCCCGCAGGGCGGCTATTTCATCGTCGCGGATGCCGCCCCGCTCGGCGTCACCAACGCCGCCGATTTCTGCCGCAAGCTTCCATCGCTCGCCGCAGTGGTCGGGGTGCCGTTGAGCGCGTTCATTCTGCCAGCGCACCGCGCCAGCAGCGCGTCGCTGGTGCGTTTTGCGTTTTGCAAGCGCGAAAGCGTTCTCTCGCAGGCCGCCGATCGACTCGCCGCGCTGAAGCGGGCAATCTGAAGAACTACACCGGTGCCGCGGTGTTGAGCGGCACACGCAGGATGAACGAGGTACCGACGCCCACCTTACTCGTGACGTCAAGCTCACCGTGGTGGGCGACGACGATCGCCTTGGTGATCGAGAGTCCGAGTCCAACGCCAGGCACGGCGTTGCGGGTCGCGGTTGAAGCGCGGAAGAAGCGGGCGAACAGTTGATCGAGCTCGTCTTCAGGTATCCCCATGCCAGTGTCGGTGACTGTGATGACCGCTTTGCCGTCAACCGAGGCGACTTCGACGCTCACCTGACCGCCACGCGGCGTGAACTTTATCGCGTTCGAAATGAGGTTATCGACCGCTTGTCCGAGTCGCTGGGCGTCACCGAGAATCAGAATCGGCACCTTCGGCATCTTCACCGAGAGTGCAACCCCGGCTCCTTCGGCGTTCGGCCTGGCGGATTCGGCCGAAGAATTGACGATCGGGCGCACCTCGATGAGTGAGGTGTCGAGTGTGAATGTGCTCGACCCGACTTGCGCGGTGAAGAGCAGGTCGCCGACTAGGCGCAATAGCCGATGAGCGTTTCGTTCAGCGACGGCGAGGTACTGGAGCTGCTCCTCAGAGAGCGGATTCACGTCGTCGTCGCGCATGAGCTCGAGGTAGCCCAGAATCGAGCTGAGCGGGGTGCGCAGCTCGTGCGAGATGAGTCCGACGAACTCGTCTTTGAGTCGGGCAACCTCCAGCGCCTGGGTAATGTCGTGCGCGACGTAGAGGTAGCCGGTGGTCGCGCCGTGCTCGTCTACTCGACGAGTGACCGCTATCTCGACAGTGAGCGTCGTACCGTCGGCGCGAGCGTAGGTCCAGTGCCGCATTTCAGGGTTGCCGAGGCGAGCAGTCTCGACCAGTGCCGAGAAACCCGGGTTGAGCACTGTTTCACCCGGCGGGTAGTTGAGCGCTGCCGAGCGAGCCAGCAACTCTGACTGCACGTGAAACTCGTGCACGTAGCGCTTGCCCTTGGTCTGCGTACCCGTGAGTCCGAGCATCTTCACGGCCCCGGGATTCCACACGTCGATGAGCCCCGTGAGATCGCTGCCGATCACCGACTGCTCCGTCACCGCGTCAAGAACGCTGCGCGTCAGGCGGTCCGCGGCGCGAAGGCGGTCTTCGTTTTCGCTCAGGCGCTCTGCGTAATCGACCGCTCCTTTGAGCATGATGTCGCGCTCGTCGCCGAGTTCGTGAATCGCCGTGATGCGCGCGGCCGAGCGGCGTGACAGCTCGTTGATCGAAGCTGCGACAACGGCATAGATAACTGGCAGGACGATTCCACGCAACCACTCAGCCGAGCTCGACGGCCACGGGGTGCCAAGCAAAAACGGCAGGTAGACCGCAATCGAGGTTCCAATCGCTGCGAACACAATGTGTCGACGACCAGCTTGACTCGCGATCCAGATCACTGGCAGCAGCAGCAGCGCGGAAAATATCGAGATCGAGGCTCCGGTGGCCATGCGCAGTAGGCCAAAAGCAAAGAAGTCGATGACCGGGATGAGCAGCGCCAATCGCCCAAGTTGGCCAACAACGGAGAACACCACAGCAAGCACCGTCGCGAGAACCATCACGATCAGTGCCGCAATCGCGGCCGGGATGCTGGTGAAAACAAGGTCGTCGATTGCCAGCACCAGCACCAAGGCTGCCGCGAAAAGCAGCGTGGCGGGCAGTTGTTTCGCCAGAGCGCTCGGTTTATCGACTAGGAAGAATCTGCTGAGCAGCGCAGCAATCGAATTCACGGCGCTGGTGGCCTTGGCGCTGCTAGGTCGGGAACAGCTCCCTGCGCGGCGATCAGGGTCAGTAGTTGTGCGGCGAGAGTGCTCGGGCTGAACGGCTTGGTCATGTACGCGTCGGCGCCAGCGGCGAACCCCGCGGCCACCGCTGTGTCATCGACCGCTGCCGAGAGAATGAACACGATTGAGTCGGTCAGTCCGCCGTCAGCGCGTATTGCCTGGGTGACCTCCAGCCCGGTGAGCCCGGGCATCGATACATCAAGCAGCACGATGTCTGGCTTGTGCTCTCGCACGGCGGCGAGTGCAGCCGTTCCGTCAGGCAAGGCTGCGAGCAGTCGAAGCTTCGCCTTGGCCACGGCGATCACAATGAGCGACCGGATGTCGTCATCGTCGTCGGCGACGACCACCGTCAGATCGGGGGCCTCGTCTACCTCGATCATGCCGCAGCCCACCTCGGTACGTTCGCTTGAAGAGCAGCTCGTACGTGCGCGCCCGTGACGGGCTTCGGTAGCGCTGCATGCTGCGGCGGGTAGAGGTCGACGCTCAGTACCGAGGTGATAGCAATTTTGCTCATCGGCGCTGACGTGCTCAATCGGTCAGCGAGATCCCAGCCGTCGATGCCAGGCAGCACGAGGTCGATCACAGTGAGGTCTGGGTTGTGTTCGCGGTGAAAATCTATGGCGTCAAGAGCGGTGCCTGCGACCACAACGTCGCACCCCGCTCGTTCGAAGTAGCGGCGCAGCAACAACTGCTGGTCTTCGCTGTCGTCGACGATGAGGATGCGCACGCGATCAATTAGTTCGGTCATTTACGAGCCCCCACCCGGTCTGGCACGGAGCAGCACGTCGATCCGTCACTTCAAGTTACACGAGGCGCCGCTCAAACGGTTCTGAAACGGCGCACTTATTCGCCATTCTTGGCCAAAGCGCTGCCCCAAGTCGAGGGTCACGCCCGGTCGCCGCGTGTCCTCATTAATGCGGACACGCGGTACCGGCGAAGCGTCAATGCTGGGTTGATTCGGCGCACGTCGGCGAGTCGTTCGCGGGTCGGAAAGGCCACCGCGACATCCGAATTCTCCCCAATCGTCACGAGTTCAACGCCCATCGGATCAAGCACCATGCTGTTGCCTGCGCCGATCGGCGGCGCGTGATCTGCTGCGGCCACGTACACCGTGTTCTCTATCGCGCGGGCCGTGAGAAGCGTGCGCCAGTGCAGCTCTTTCAGCGGGCCTCGCACCCACTCTGCCGGCACAACCAACAGATCGGCACCGGCATCAACGAGCGCTCTGCTGACCTCTGGAAACCGGATGTCGTAACAGGTCTGCATTCCCACCGTGAACCCCTGCCACCCGAAC
>JANONY010000338.1:0-7447 GCA_031421055.1 Actinomycetes bacterium
ACTTCGGGCATTGCTGCAACCCGGGCGTGTCGCGCTGCACTCGCCCAGCGTCGCATGCCGCGACTCCCGCCCTCCGCACGTGCACCCGCGCGTCACTTTTGCGCCCCGGCGAGCGGGCGAACACGTAACGCAAGGGTGCAAACCCGCGCTATCGGCGCAGTCGCGGCAGCACAATCCCCGCCCCGCTGAGGTGCCGGTGCAGCGCCACCGGACTGATCGCCGTGGCCCAGCGCCAGCGCGTGACTCCGCGCGGTAGCGCACGGAGCCGGTCTTCGCGCACCTTCTCGTCGAGCTTCACTTGGTCAATCGTTCGTCCGGACCGCTTCGCCGCATCCAAGTACTTCTGATCTCCGTCAGCCTCGCCAATAAGTCCAACGTCCTCCCAATAGAAATCCGTCTCGGCAATGAAACCCTCGGCGTCGTGGAATGGGGTCTGAAGCTGCGGCGGCGGGCATCCGATCTCGTGCATCGTGACTCGGCTGACCGACTCGAGTGGGGAGTCAGCTTTCGCGGTCGCGAGCCGCTCAACCGCGCGTGCCCGTGCGTGCCCGCGGAACGGCATGCGGCGTGCGATCTGGTTAGCCAACTCGTCACGCGAGAGGAGTGGCTGCATCCGGTCGAATCTCTCAACGTGCAGGCAATGATCGGCGAGTACCATGGCGCCCCGAAACGAGGCGACGACGGCGAGGTCGACCACCGTGCGCGCAACAGAGGTCACGAGTTGGTCGTCGACGTCAACGACCTCGTCGTCTCGAAGGGCGAGCGAGTGCTTTACGACACCGCCGCGGGAGCGACCTCCGCTCGTCGGGCCGACGGTGATGTGCACCGCTTCCGGCCAATCGCCAATGATCGGAAGGCCGTGGATCGCGGCGGCCGACCAGTGAGAAAGCACCGGTCGAAAATGTCGAGTCTCGCCAACCGCTCGCACCCTCAGCAGATAGCGTGTCCGCAGGTCTGACTCCGCCCAGAGCGCACTCGTCACGTAGGCACCGCGGCTGACTCGCTGCTCTTCGCCCCGGAGTGCTGCCCGAGCATGTTGCTGCCGAGTGTGGTCGGGCAAAGTGAGTTCCCGTACGTAGCTGATCGTCATCGATACAGGATGCGGTGGTGGCACCGTCAGCGCGGCTCCGGCGGCCGCATCCCCGCCGAACTCCCGCTGGGGAGGACAACTCACGCCCGGCTTCTGCGCCCGCGCGACACCCGTGCGCACGCTCGCGCAGGCGCACGTGCTACGCCGGGGCGCAGAGGCGGGCCCGGGCAACACAAAAGGCCCGCAGCGCACGCCACGGGCCTTCTGAGTGAAAAACTACTTGAGGATCTTCACGACCGTGCCAGCGCAGACCGTGCGGCCACCCTCACGGATGGCGAACGAAAGGCCCTCCTCCATGGCGATGGGCTGAATCAGCTCAACGGTCATGTCGGTGGTGTCGCCAGGCATAACCATCTGGGTGCCTTCGGGCAGCGTGATGACGCCGGTGACGTCGGTGGTGCGGAAGTAGAACTGCGGGCGGTAGTTGCCGTAGAACGGGTTGTGACGCCCGCCCTCATCCTTGGAAAGGATGTACGCGGTGCCCTCGAAGTTCGTGTGAGGGGTCACCGAGCCTGGCTTGACAACGACCTGGCCACGCTCAACGTCTTCACGCTTGGTACCGCGAAGCAGCAGACCACAGTTCTCGCCGGCCCATGCCTCGTCGAGCTGCTTGTGGAACATCTCGATACCGGTGACGGTCGTCTTCTGCGTCGGGCGAATGCCAACGATCTCGACGTCCGAGTTGATAGCGAGGGTTCCGCGCTCTGCACGGCCGGTGACGACGGTTCCACGACCAGTGATCGTGAACACGTCTTCAATCGGCATCAGGAACGGCTTGTCCTTGTCGCGGATCGGGTCTGGAACAGACTCGTCGACGGCGTCCATGAGCTCGAGGATGGACTTGGTCCACTTCTCGTCGCCCTCAAGCGCCTTGAGGCCGGACACGCGAATAACAGGAGCGTTGTCGCCGTCGAAGCCCTGAGCGGAGAGCAGCTCGCGAACCTCGAGCTCAACGAGCTCAAGGATCTCTTCGTCGTCAACCATGTCGGACTTGTTGAGTGCAACGAGCAGGTACGGCACGCCGACCTGCTTGGCGAGCAGCACGTGCTCGCGCGTTTGCGCCATCGGGCCGTCGGTCGCCGCAACCACGAGGATTGCACCGTCCATCTGAGCAGCGCCGGTGATCATGTTCTTGATGTAGTCGGCGTGACCAGGGGCGTCGACGTGAGCGTAGTGACGCTTCGCCGTCTCGTACTCAACGTGCGAGATGTTGATAGTGATGCCACGCAGGCGCTCTTCAGGAGCGGAGTCGATCGACGCGAAGTCGCGCTGAACGTTGGTGGCGGATGGGAACGTGTCGGCCAAGACCTTGGAGATAGCCGCCGTGAGCGTCGTCTTTCCGTGGTCAACGTGACCGATCGTTCCGATGTTTACGTGCGGCTTGTTCCGCTCGAACTTGGCCTTAGCCACAGTGGGTCCTCCTCAGGACTCGGTCGTAGTGCATCCGGATGGATTCCGAGTGCTCTGCGGGTTGGTTTGTATGTACTTTAGTTGTTTTTGTTTGGTACCGCTGTGGGCCCATGTACGAGCCCGAGTGGAACGCCGCTCATTGAGCGGAGTTCCACTCGGCGAATGACGCCATTGGCGTCATTCGCCCTTGTTCTTCTGGATAATTTCGTCGGCAACCGCGCGCGGCACCTCGGAGTAGCTGTCAAACGACATCGAGTACACAGCACGTCCTGAGGTCTTCGACCTCAGATCGCCGACATACCCGAACATCTCTGACAGTGGCACCTTGGCCGTGATGACCTTGACACCGGTCGCGTCTTCCATGGACTGAATCTGACCACGACGCGAGTTCAAGTCGCCGATGACGTCGCCCATGTACTCTTCGGGCGTGCGCACCTCAACAGCCATCAGCGGCTCGAGCAACACGGGATCGGCCTTGCGGGCCGCTTCCTTGAAGGCCATCGAGCCGGCGATCTTGAACGCCATTTCTGACGAGTCGACATCGTGCGCAGCACCATCGAGGATGATGCCCCGCACGCCGACCATCGGATAGCCGGCGAGAACGCCGACCGCCATCGACGCCTGGAAACCGGCGTCAATGGAAGAAATGTATTCACGCGGGATGCGACCACCGGTGACCTTGTTCTCGAATTCGTAGATCTTCTCTGGAGTGACTTCCATCGGCTCAAGGGAAATCTGCACCTTCGCGAACTGGCCGGATCCACCGGTCTGCTTCTTGTGCGTGTAGTCGTGCTTGTCGACTATGCGACGAATCGTCTCGCGGTAGGCCACCTGCGGCTTACCGACGTTTGCCTCGACGTTGAACTCGCGCTTCATCCGATCAACGAGGATGTCGAGGTGAAGCTCGCCCATTCCCTTGATGACAGTCTGGCCGGTGTCTTGGTTCTGCTCGGTGCGGAAGGTCGGGTCTTCTTCAGCAAGCTTCTGGATGGCGATACCCAGCTTCTCCTGGTCGGCCTTGGTCTTCGGCTCGATTGCACCTTCAATGACTGGCTCTGGTATCGTCATCGACTCGAGAACGACCTGATTGTTCGGGTCGCACAGTGTGTCACCCGTAGTGGTGTCTTTGAGGCCGATGACCGCGTAAATGTGGCCAGCGGTGACGCTGTCGACCGGGTTCTCCTTATTGGCGTGCATCTGGAAGATCTTTCCGATGCGCTCCTTCTTGCCCTTGGTCGAGTTGATCAACTGCGCACCAGAGTCGACGTGACCGGAGTACACGCGAATGTAGGTGAGGCGACCAAAGAACGGGTGAACGGCGACCTTGAACGCAAGAGCAGCGAACGGCTCTGTCGCGTCTGGGCGGCGCTCGACGACCTTGGTCTCATCGCGCACATCGTGGCCCTCGGTGGCTGGCACGTCGAGCGGGCTCGGCAGGTAGTCAACGACGGCGTCGAGCATGGGCTGAACGCCCCGGTTCTTGAAAGCAGAACCACACAGCACAGGGTAGATCTGGCTGTTGACCGTGAGCTTGCGAATCGCGGCCTTGATGTCGGCAACCGAGAAATCGGTGTCGCCATTGAGAAAGCGCTCGAGCAGGGCGTCGTCGGTCTCGGCAACGACCTCAAGCAGGATCGCACGGTACTCGTTCGCCTTCTCAACCAAGTCGGCCGGGATCTCTTCGATGTCGTACTTCGCGCCCAGCTCAACGTCACCCTTCGAGTCGCCACGCCACGTGAGCGCGCGCATCTCGACGAGGTCGACGACGCCCTCGAACGTGTTCTCGAAACCGATGGGCAGCTGAATGA
This sequence comes from Actinomycetes bacterium, assembly GCA_031421055.1. Lineage (GTDB taxonomy): Bacteria > Actinomycetota > Actinomycetes > Actinomycetales > Microbacteriaceae > Conyzicola. The sequence continues at coordinate 4,309 of JANONY010000338.1, forward strand.
CGAGCGGGCGGGCGCCGAGGCGCTTCACGATCGTGTCAACGGTGTAGTAGAAGTCAGCGCCAAGCTTGTCCATCTTGTTGACGAAGCAGATGCGCGGAACGTCGTACTTATCGGCCTGGCGCCACACGGTTTCCGACTGAGGCTCAACGCCCTCCTTGCCATCGAAGACGGCAACGGCGCCATCGAGCACGCGAAGCGAGCGCTCGACCTCGACGGTGAAGTCAACGTGCCCGGGCGTGTCGATGATGTTGATCTGGTTCTTGTTCCAGAAACACGTCGTTGCCGCGGAGGTGATCGTGATGCCGCGCTCTTGCTCTTGCGCCATCCAGTCCATCGTTGCGGCACCATCGTGCACCTCGCCGATCTTGTGCGTGATGCCTGTGTAGTACAGGATGCGCTCAGTCGTCGTGGTCTTGCCTGCATCGATGTGAGCCATGATGCCGATGTTGCGGACCTTGTTCAGGTCGGTGAGCACGTCTTGTGCCACGGGGGTTTCCTAACCGTAGAAGTGAGTGGGTGGTCGAACCTGTCGAGACCGGAATGATCTCGACAGGCTCGATCAACGCTGGTTACCAGCGATAGTGCGCAAAAGCCTTGTTCGACTCGGCCATCTTGTGCGTGTCTTCGCGACGCTTCACCGCGGCGCCGAGGCCGTTCGATGCGTCGAGAATCTCGTTGGTGAGGCGCTCGGTCATGGTCTTCTCGCGACGCGCTTTGGCGTAGCTCGTGAGCCAACGCAGGGCGAGCGTGTTTGCGCGGTGAGGCTTAACCTCAACCGGCACCTGGTAGGTGGATCCACCAACACGACGGCTGCGCACCTCGAGGGTCGGGCGCACGTTATCGAGCGCCTTCTTCAAGGTGACAACGGCATCCTGCCCGTTCTTGGCCGAAACGCCTTCGAGGGCGCCGTAGACGATGCGCTCTGCGAGGCCCTTCTTGCCATCAAGGAGAATCTTGTTGACGAGCTGGCTGACGATGGGTGCTCCATAGACCGGGTCCGCAATGACGGGACGCTTCGGTGCTGGTCCTTTACGTGGCATTACTTCTTGTCCTTCTTCGCACCGTAGAGGCTGCGAGCCTGCTTGCGGTTCTTAACGGCCTGGGTGTCGAGTGCGCCGCGCACGATCTTGTAGCGAACGCCTGGCAGGTCTTTCACACGACCGCCGCGCACGAGCACCATTGAGTGCTCTTGCAGGTTGTGGCCCTCACCTGGAATGTAGGCGGTGACCTCAGTACCGTTGGAAAGCTTGACGCGAGCGACCTTGCGAAGAGCCGAGTTCGGCTTCTTCGGGGTGGTCGTGTAGACGCGGGTGCAAACGCCGCGCTGCTGCGGGTTCGACTTGAGTGCAGGCGCCTTGGTCTTGACGACCTTGGGACTGCGGCCCTTACGGACCAGCTGCTGAATGGTGGGCACTAACTAACTCCTTGTATAGCTGCACGGTGACAGCGGTTTGATGTTTCGCATCCAGACCTCCCCAACCCGTGCATCGTTGCCGATGACACAGTTGCGATGGGAGGTATGCCGTGGGGGTCATTCCGAAGGAACGCACCCTAGTGTTTGAGTGTCGATACTCGCCCCGGCCCGGAGGCACGACTCGAGCGCACGACAAAGCGCACACCTCGAAGATCCTAGTCTTCCCGGTGTGGCCGCGCAAATGACTTGCGGCGTACGGCGGCGCGTCTCCTCTGCAGCGAGTGAGCTTTTACTTGCCCAAGTTCATCAGCTCGGCCTGCTGTTTTTCGAACGCCGCATGTGCTTCGGCGTTGCGCACCTTGAGCGCCTTCCCCCGACGCGCGAGCACGGCGCCCGTCCACAGGGCCACCTCGCGCGCGAGCAGGGCAGCGATCACCGAGCCCCCGCTCAACAGGTGCGCGTAGAAGAACTCATTCGCCTGCGGCTGGGTCATGCTGAACATGCCCGCCGACACGAGCGCGAGCGACGCAGAGCCGAACCAGACCAACGCTGCAACGACAACACTCCCGAAGATGTAGGTCCACCAACCAGCGCGGTTCAGCACGAGCCCAAGCAACACGATGCCGATGAACAGAAACAGCGCTGGGTAGTAGAAACTCGATTGCCCAAGGAAATCGAGCTCGCCGCCTGAAATGACGTATTGGAGCGCGATGAGCACGACAACAAAGATGAGCGTCGCCGGAACCGCGATGAGCGCCGCCACGACACGGTTGCCCTTCTTGCGGGGCACTACCGGAGCATCGACAAAGATGACTTCGCGCTGAGGCGTCGCTTCGACCTCAGCCTCGGGTTGCACGCCAGTCGTTGCTGCCGCGGGTTCTGTGGCCTCGACGAGGTCTGGCGCCTCGACCTGCTCCACAGCTGGCTCGTCGGGATTAGTGCTCTGCTCTTCAGCCATCGTGATTTGTCCTCCCCAACGGCACCTCGTGTGCCGACCTGAGCCGATCCTACAAGCTCTGACCCTCCTCTAGGGGGTGCGATCAGCTAGCTTGCAGGTGCCTCGGCCGGCGCAGCAAGTACAAAGGTCAGGCCAGTGATCTCGGCGGGGCTGAGCGCAGGACCGTCACCTTCTTCTGGGTCCGCTGCCTTGTTGATAACCAGATCGCTGACGAAGAACAGCCGTTCCCCCTCTTGCAGCCCCTTGGTGAACAACAGGATGGCGCTGGGGGTGCCCTTGACTTTGAGAACTATGTTCACGGTAATCAAGTTCGCGGGCGCAGCTGGCAGCGGCACCACGTTGCCCTCGGCATCAACTGTCGTCCCAGGAGTCGCCGGCATGGAGTAGTTGGTTGGATCGGATGTGCTGATGCTATCGATCGTGACCCCGCTGGCTGCGGCAAGCGTGTTGAGCTGGCGAATGAAGTCAGGAAGGCCGACGTCGGCCGGAATCGCCGCCTGAAGCTCAGCGAGCTCGGCGCGAAGGTTGTCAATGTTTTCGAACTGCTCTTGGAGCGCCGTTAACTCGAGCTGGTGTTGCTGGTTCTGAACCTTGACGGCGTCCAGCGACCCGGTGACGCTTGACAGCTCGGCGATCTTGGGCGAGATGCCGAGCACCCACCCGAGAGCCAGCACGCCCACGATCACGATCGCCGTGCCTATTGCCCACAGCCGATTCGACTTCATCGGTTCACCACCGATCGAGCCGCGGTGGCCGTCGGGGTCGGC
>JANONY010000339.1:0-3340 GCA_031421055.1 Actinomycetes bacterium
ATCGAGACCAAGAGCTTGCTTGTCGGAGAAGGGGCGAGCGCCGGCGACGCCTCCAAAATTCGGGATGCGATCAACGCCGACCCAGAAGTCGAAGCGCTCATTCACATGAAGACCCTCTATCTCGGTCCAGACGAGCTGCTCGTCGGCGCCAAGGTCGCCTTCGGCAAGACGACGAAGCTCGTCGATGTCGCGGCGTCGATCAACGCGCTCGAGTCGTCGATTCGGGCGGCCGTGCCTGCGGCGCGCGTTATCTACATCGAGCCAGACGTGTACGTGCCAGCTAGAGAAGGACACCCGTCGACCGACTCGATCGTGATCAAGGGCACCGACTAGCGCGCTGGAGCTTGGGAGGAAGGTCATTTCTGACCTTCCTGCGACGCCAGCGCCGACGAGGCTCTGCCTCGGCGGTTCAGGACAGCGAAGCGCCGTCAGGCGCTACCTCTTCGCCTCGAAGAACGCTTTGAGCATGGCGCTGCTCTCGTCGGCGAGCACCCCGGCGAAAACCTCGACCCGGTGCGGCAAGCGTCGGTCGCGCAGCAGGTCGTAGACCGAGCCAACGGCGCCAGCCTTCTCGTCCCAGGCGCCGAACACGACGACCGGAACTCGGGCCTGCAGAATCGCGCCAGCGCACATCGCGCACGGCTCGAGGGTGACGACGAGCGTCGTGTTTTCGAGGTGCCAGTCGCCGGTGTGCTCGGCTGCGGCGCGCAGCGCGAGAATCTCGGCGTGAGCGGTGGGATCGCCGCGCAGCTCGCGCTCGTTGCGTCCTGCGCCGATCGTGTTGCCGGCGGCGTCGAGCACGAGAGCCGCGACGGGCACGTCGCCGTGCTCGCGAGCGATGATTGCGCTCTCGAGTGCTTGCTTCATCCGCTCGGCATAGAGGGCTGTTGAGACGGTCACGGTACCCTGAGCCTATGCGAGTCCATGTTGCCGACCACCCGCTCATCGCCCACAAAATCACGCTGCTGCGCGACGAGACCACCGCCTCGTCGACCTTCCGCAACCTCTCAGAAGAACTCGTCATGCTGCTCGGCTATGAAGCGACACGGCAACTAGCGACGGATGAGGTGACCGTGAAAACGCCCGTCGCCCTCGCCCCCGGCCGCGCTCTGCGCAAGCCGCGACCACTCATCGTCCCGATTCTGCGTGCCGGCCTCGGCCTGCTTGACGGGATGCTTCGCCTCCTTCCGAGCGCCGAAGTCGGCTTCATCGGCATGGTGCGCAACGAAGAGACCCTGCAGCCGTCGATCTACGCCGAACGGGTGCCGAAAGACCTCAGCGGTCGTCAGGCGATCGTGCTCGACCCGATGCTTGCAACCGGTGGATCGCTCATCGGCACCCTCAATTACCTCTTCGATCGCGGTGTCGAGCAAGTCATCGCGGTGTGTCTCATTGGCGCCCCAGAGGGTGTTGCGGCGCTCGAGAAGGCAATGGAAGGTCGCGATGTGACGCTCATTCTCGGCGCCCTCGACGAGAAGCTCAACGAGGTCGGCTACATTGTGCCTGGACTCGGGGATGCGGGTGACCGCCTCTTTGGGGGCGTCTAGCTGAGTTGACAACTCGCTAGTGCATGAAAGATAGTTGCAGCATGACTGTCAACGCGAACACCCTTACCTCCATTGAGGTTCGGACCGCTGCTGTCATGTGTTGTCGAATGTGTGCCTAGGTAGCACTAATGTCGGGTCGCGCTCTCAATCCTTGAGCACAACCCAGGCCGCCCTCCTTTCATTGCGGATCGCGACCAGCCCTCGATAACAAAACACACCGAAGGAATCACACCCTCACCATTAGAGGCCCTTCACCAGTCCAAGGATTACATCTGCCATGTCACTCGCACCTTTCGAACAGACTCAGGCCACCACCGACCCCAGCAACAGCGACACCCCGCCCAGTCGACTTCGCGCCGTGCCGCCTGGCACCGAGGCCCGCGGATTCGTGCTCTACGTCGGCGTCGACGAGGCGAAAGCTCTTGAGGCGGGCACCGATCTCGGTTCCATCGTCGCTCAGCTCAAGGCGTTGACCGCGCAGCTGGTTCCCACCTCCGAAACGTACGCGGCCGTTGCACTCGCGCCACAGGGGGCGGGCGGGCGCGACGTCGACGTCGTGCGCCTCGCACTGCAAGACCCCGCCGCGCTTGCCAAGCACCGCGACACCCCGGAGCCGGTAACCCCGGTGCGCGGCGGCGTCGTGATCGACATCTCGCGCAAGCGACTGCTACTCGACGGCGAGACCGCGCCGCTGACCTACAAAGAGTTCGAGCTGCTGCAGTACCTCGTGCTCCGCGAGGGCCGCACGATCGAACGCACCGAGATCATCGCCTCGCTGTGGGGCGAAGGCGACGACGACATCCCGAACGAGCGCACGATCGACGTGCACGTACGTCGCCTGCGCTCAAAGCTCGGCGCCTACGAAGACATCGTGCGCACCGTGCGCGGCGTCGGCTACCGCTTCGACCGTCATGCGGATGTGTCGATCCGTCAAGCAACGACGCCCTCGCCCGACTTTTTCTAGCTTGTTGGCACCCCTTCGCCGAGTTGCCCAGTTTTGTCGCTAATCGCACGTTCGAGCGACAAAAGTGGGCAGCTCGAGGCCGTCGCATCTCTTTAGGTAGCCCCGCCGGCTCAATCGGCGACTTTCGTTAGGTAGCCACGGAGCGCCTGCACTGTCGCGAACGGCGGCTGCACGTCGGTACGCAATGCCCACGAAGGCACGGTGCCGCGTTCATCGTCAATGTCGTCGACTGGGACGGATTGCAGCGGGTACACGTTCCAGCCCGCTTGACCGGTCGCGCCCTCGCTCGGAACGAGCGCGTCGTCGCTTTCACCGGTGTATAGGTACGGGCTTGGCCACTTCGGCGAAACGACCGACAGCGGTCGGCCGTTCTGGTCGAACAGCTGAACCCCGCTGAGCAACTCCCCATCCGGGCCGTAGGCAAAGATGTTCGTCACGTACTGCTTGTCGAGAAGAATGCCGTCGCCGATGTACTCCCAGGGATCCATCTCGTCGGGGAAGGTGAGGCGCTCAGCCACCGCAGTCGTCAGGTTCGGCATGGCGAGCAGCGCGATCACACTGAGCGCGATGACGCCGCCGCGCGACCAACGCCACGGTAGCCACTTTCCCCGGCCCCACTGCACGCTCAGCACGAGGGCGGCGGGAAACGCAAGCAGGTCCCACGGGTTGTTCGGGATGGCGTTGAAGCCGGAGAACACGTAGAACAGCGCCCACCCGCGTGCAAGCCACCACACCGGGCGAAGTGCGACAAGCATTGCGACGACCTGAGCAACGACAGGCAGAGCCAGAACGGGAGCTAAGCGCGCGAGCAAACCGTGCCACGCCGAGC
>JANONY010000340.1:0-7788 GCA_031421055.1 Actinomycetes bacterium
AGCACCACACGATCGACGCCCTGCGCAGTGGCCAGACTGTCGAAGTAATCGAGGAACGCACGTAGGGCGGAGTCTCTCGATTTCGCTGAGCCGATGCGGTCTGCGGTCTCGGCAGCATCGACTCCCGCTCCGGGTACAGCGATGATGCGATGGCCCGTCTGGCGAAGGAGTCGCTCGAGTGTCTCGACCGTGGGGATCATCTTGCCGCACTCGATTGTCGAGATCTCAGGCTGGCTCGTTTTCGCGCGCGCTGCCAGATCACCCTGGGTGATTCCGCTCGCGAGGCGGGATGAACGTAGCGATGTTGATGCAGCCATCAAAACCTCCGGCTCCAGTAAATCCAAGTAGATATCCTCGTCGAGGATCAGACGAGGCCTTCGCGATCTCTGGCTACGGTTGAGAACGGTCCCTTGCTAGGCGGAGATTCGTCGAAGCACAGGATCAGCCAAGACGAGAATCGGTGGAGCAAGAGTTTGTCCAAAGCGATCAAATGCCGCGTCGCGATCCGAGAAGTAGCCCAGGTCGGCGCGCACGAACTTCGACAGGTCGTACTCGTCATTGTCGGAGCTGCCACCCCAGTCGATGGCGCAGCGGCCGACTGCCTCGAAGAGGGTCTCGGAGCCAGTCTTGGTGAACCCACCGCCGCCGCGACATCCCACAGGACCGAAGATTTCGGACGCGGATCGCCATGTGCCGTCGATGGTGAACTCAGGCCAAACGAGCATGATTTGTTCGGGGAGAAGGAACGTGATTCGCGGGAATCGCGGGTACCAAAACGAGCGGTCGACAAGAAGTGCGCGAACGCGGGTCGGCACTCCCACGGCGCGGGCGACTGATTCGAGGATCGCGAGACGTTGGCTGCAGGAACCTTTTCCGCGTCGAAGAGTTCGCGACGATGGTGTGGACTCATCGAGAGCGTAGACGGGCCGCACCTCATCGCGAATGATCGCGTGAGCGGCCTCGAGCACCTCCAAGGGGCTTGATGATCGTGCGGCCCGCCGAGCGCGACTCACAAGCCGTTGAACCTCGGGCGAGTCGAAGTCAAGAATGGCCGTCGGCGACAGCGAACCTGAGACCCGCGGTCCGTCGTCGGCCGAGGTCGAGGTTCGGCGATACCACGGCGTCAACGCCGCGGAGAGAACGCTCACGCTGTAGCTGGCGCCTGCGGCGGGCGCTCAATGGAGGACACGCGCTTGCGCACCTCTCTGAGCACGATTTGCTCTGGACACACGGTTGAGAGGAAGTCGCCAACAGACAGAGCCAGTCGCTCGCTGACCAGCGAGTAGAGAATTCGGTTGGCATCTCGCCGTTCAGTAACGAGGCCAGCCTGCCGTAGCACACCGAGGTGCCGCGAGATGGTCGGGCCAGAGGTCTTGAACCGCGCCGCGATCTCGCCCGCCGCCAGCTCGCCATCCTTCAGGTCTTGCAAAATCTGCCGCCGAGTCGGGTGGGCCAGCGCCGCGAAGATGTCGCTCGCCGTATCTGTCATATTTGCAATATAGCACCATTGCTAGATACTGTCTTGCTTGTTAGCAAATTAGCGAAATAGGCAAGGAGCGAATAATGCGAGTAGCAATCACCGGAGGAACCGGCTTTGTCGGGCGGCATCTTGCCGCGCGACTTGACCTGGCGAATACCGTGATCATCTCGAGAAGAACCGGCATCGACATCGAAAACGTGGATGCGCTTGCCGCCGCCTTCGAAGGCTGTGACGTCGTAGTGCACGCCGCCGGAATCAACCGAGAAATCGGAGCGCAGACCTTCGAGCGCGTGCACGTTGAGGGAACGGCCGCAATGGTCGAAGCAGCCAGGCGCGCCGGGGTGAAGCGCATTGTGATGGTCAGTTTCCTCCGCGCTCGGCCGGACTGTGGATCCGACTATCACGAGACAAAGTGGGCGGCGGAGGAGCTAATTCGGCAGTCGGGGATAGATCACACGATTCTGAAAGCTTCGATGATGTACGGACACGGCGACCACATGGTTGATCACGTCAGTCGGGCGGTGAAGACCTGGCCGGTCTTCGCAACCGTTGGCTTTCGTGAGCGCTCGGTACGCCCGATCCCCATCGATGATTTCGTCGAGGTGATGCTGGCCGCCATCGAGGGGCTTATCTCAGAACCGACTGTCGCGGTGATGGGCGCCGAGGAACTGCCGCTGGGAGCTGCGGTACGCCGGATCGCGCGCGTCGTCGGCCGCAAGCCGCTGTACATCGCGGTGCCAGTGTGGTCGATACGGATTCTCGCCCAGTTGACCGAGTGGATCATGATCGTTCCGCTCGTCGCTAAGGCGCAGGCAAAAATGCTCGCCGAGGGCGTCAGCGAGCCGGCGCCGTGGGCTCCCGAGCTGCCGATCGAGCTTCGTCCATCGCATCCATTCAGCGAAGAGAGCATTCGTGCTGCGCTTCCGGCGGAGGGGCGGTTCGGGTGGAGCGATTTGCGAGTGAGTCGAAGGCTGAGAGGCCGGCGGGGGCTTTCGGTCGGATGATCGTTGACTCGGGCTTGCGCGCGCAACCCGGCCACGTGGAAAGTTTGCAAGGCGGGGCTCGACTGGCTCCCGCGAAAATCTATTGCCAATGCGGGCTCCGGCCGAAATTGACACGTCAGTGTCAATTTCTGGCGGAGCCCCCTGTCGGAGTCGAACCGACGACCCCCGCTTTACAAGAGCGGTGCTCTGGCCGCTGAGCTAAGGGGGCGTGACCAGAAACCATAGTACTTTGACGAGCGTGATGACGAAGAAACGCAGCGCGCTTGTGTGGGCGGTGCCTGCGGCCGTGCTGTGCGGCGCGGGGGTGGCGACCCAGTCGCGCATCAATGGCGCACTGGGGGCGGAGCTTGAGGATGGTTTTCTCGCTGCGCTCTTTTCGTTCGCGAGTGGGCTGGTGATCCTGCTGCTACTTGTGCTGTTCTTCAGGCCGGGGCGCGAGGGAATTGCCCGGGTTCGCGGGGCGATCGGGAGCGGCGAGATTCCGTGGTGGTACGCGATGGGCGGCGTGGCCGGGGCGCTGTTTGTGCTGTCGCAGGGACTCGCATCCGCCGTGCTCGGGGTGGCCCTGTTTTCGATCGGTGCGGTGTGCGGTCTGATGATTAGCGGCATCGCGGTCGACCGCATCGGTATCGGTTCGACCAAACCGCGGCCAATCACGCCGCAACGCATCATCGGGGGTGTGCTCGCGTTGGGAGCTGTGGCGCTCGCCGGCTCGAGCGAACTGCATGTCAACACGGCGCCGTGGCTCTACCTTCTGCCGTTCGTTGCCGGGCTCGGCCTCGGTTGGCAGCAGGCGGTCAACGGCCAGATTCGGTCGCTCACGAACGCGCTCACCGCCACGTTCGGCAACTTTCTCGTCGGCACGCTCGTGCTCGCGATGGGCGCGGCGATTCACGTGGCGATCGTCGGCGTGCCAGACGGGTGGCCAAGTAATCCGGTGCTCTATCTCGGCGGACTGGTTGGGGCGATATTTGTCGCGCTGAGCTCGGTGGTGGTCGGCGTCACCGGCGTGCTGCTCATCACGCTCTGCACGACCAGCGGGCAGCTGCTCATGTCGATCGTGCTCGATCTCGTGGTGCCGGTTGAGGGGCACGAGCTTGCGTGGACCACCTATGCGGGCGTCGTGCTTGCGCTCGCCGCGGTGGTCATCGTTGTGCTCTCGGGGCGCGAGCCGAAGGCGCCTACAGCGTCGTAAGAAAGTTAGCGCCCTCGGCGTCGCTCTTGGCCGGCTTGCCCTTCTCGAGTCGACCGCCGACGTACAGCCAACCGAGCAGTTGCTCGTCGTTGCCGAGCTCGTGGGCGCGCGCCACCGCCGGGTGCCGCACGAGCCCGCCGGTGCGCCACATGACGCCCCAACCGGCTTCGTCGAGCAGCAGACTGAGGGTGTGGGCTACTCCGGCCGCTGAGGCCTCCTGCTCCCACCGTGGCACCTTGAAGCTCTCGCGAAAGCTCACGACGACGGCGATGAGCAGCGGAGCCCGCAGCGGCTTGGCCGCGAGCCTCGCCGCATTTGCGCCGTCGAGCTCGCTCGCCTCGACGAACGCTGCACCGACACGCTCGCGCGCCACGCCGCGCAACTCGATCAACCGAAACGGCGTGAGGTCGCCGTGATCGGCCACTGTGACGGCCGCTGCGACGAGCGGCAGAAGTTGCTCGTGCGTCGGCGCGTCATTGCTCACAGCGGCGTGCGAATGCCGCCGCAAAACGGCGTCGAGTGCGGTCACTCGGCCTTTTCCTCCGTGAACTCGAGCGAGAGCGAGTTCATGCAATACCGATCGCCGGTTGGCGTGCCGAAGCCGTCGTCGAATACGTGGCCGAGATGAGATCCACAGTTCGCACAGCGCACCTCCGTGCGCACCATGCCGAGGGTCTTGTCTTCGATCAGTTGCACCGCATCCGGATTAATTGACTCGTAGAAACTCGGCCATCCGCAGTGCGAGTCGAACTTCGTACCACTCTTGAACAGCTCGTTGCCGCACGCTGCGCAGGTGTACAGGCCCGCGCGACTCTCGTCGAGCAGCTCGCCGGTGAACGCGCGCTCGGTCGACGCCTTTCGCAGAATCGCGTAGCGCTCAGGGCCAAGCTCGGCCAGCCACTGCTCTTCGGTCTTTTCAACGCTGTATGCCATGGGGTTCTCCTCTGGTTTCATCTATTAAACTCGGCGCCATGCCCGATTGTTCCGTCGTGAGAAAAACGTGGGCGCAATTGAGCACCGCCGAGCTCTATTCGCTGCTCAAGCTGCGCACCGACGTGTTCTTCCTCGAACAGTGCATTGACGAAGAAGAGCTCGATAATCGCGACCAAGAACCAACGACCGAGCACCTGTGGATCGCCGACGAGCGCGGTACCGCCGCCTACCTTCGAATCATCACGGATGAGGTAGCCAGCCACCGCGAAGCCCACCGCCTCTTTGGCCGGGTCGTCGTGCGATCTGATCGCCGCGGTGAGGGGCTCGCCCAGGTGCTCATCGAGGAGGTGCTGTTTACCTACGGCGACGAGCCGCTCTTGTTGCACTCCCAGCAGTACATCGCGCCGCTCTACGCAAAATTCGGCTTCGAGCCTTTTGGCGAGGTCTACACCGAGGCGGGGTTGCCGCACGTGATGATGTACCGCGCAGGGGTGCCCGCCTGACGCTGCAGGTCGCGCTGGCGTTGGTTGCCAGCGCGGGTGCTGCCGGGCTCTCGAGGCGAGCGACCGTAGGATTGCCGTGTGCCGACGACCGCGAATTCAGAGCTGACAGAGCGCGAGCGCGCCCTGCTCGAGTTCGAGGCCCTGTGGTCTAACCACTCTGCGTCGAAGCACTCTGCATCGAAACAGGGGGCGATCGGCGAGACTTTCGGGCTCTCGTCTGCCCGCTATTATCAATTGCTAAACGCAGTAATCGATTCGCCCGCTGCCGTGCGACACGATCCAATGCTTGTAGGACGGTTGCAACGAGCGAGGGACTCCCGGGCGCAGGCCAGGGCGTTGCGCGCGTTCATGACTTCATCCCGAGCTGACCATCACGTCCGTGCCCATGCAAATGAATCGATCGAAGCCCATGGCGAAATACCCCAAAGACCAGTTTGATGACATTCCATCCGACCTAGCGCGGGTCGGAGTGCACCGCGCTCCACCGAAGTCCGGGCGCGGGTGGGTGACGTTCGCGTGGGCCGCCCTTTTCACGGGAATCCTCGTGGCCGGCGGCTACTTCGGGCTCAGCGCCTTCCGCGGCCTGGGCTTCAGCGATGGGCCAACCGCAGTCGTGACCCCGAGTGTTGAAGTGACCGCCGAACCGGTACTCGACCCCGCCCTGATCGATCCAGCGCGCGCCATCACCATCACCGTGCTCAATGGCACCACGACTGTCAGCCTTGAGAACATCGCAGGTGACGCGCTCGTCGGATGGCCGGTCGGCGCTCGCCTCACGGCGACGAACCGCACCGAAGAGACGACAGTCATTTATTACAGCAACCCGGCAGACGAAGACGTCGCACGCGGGCTCGTGCTGGCCCTTGGCGTTGGCGAGATTCGCGAAAGCACGGCATACCCCGGAGCGTCGGTTACCGTGGTGCTCGGCGCTGACTACACCGGCCCGGTTGCGGTCGCCGAGACCCCAGCGCCTTAGTCTGTGCTAGTGAAGTTAGCCCGTGTACGCCATAGCGCCGCGGTGCTTGTTGTCGTCGTGCTGGTAATTTCTGGGTGCGCGGGTGAGCGGATGCCGACTCCCACCCCGACCCCGAGCTACACCAGCACCTTTGTGACGCCGCCACCGACCGTCATCGCCCCGCTGACTGGGGAGGTGATCGAGGCTGGAATGGCGCTCAACCCATCGATCGCCGCCAAGATCGATAACCACGTCGAAGCTCGACCGCAAGTGGGGTTGGAGCGAACAGACATCGTGTTTGAAGAGCTCGTCGAGGGCGGGCTCACCAGGTACGTTGCGATCTGGCAGTCGGATGTGCCAGACGAGATCGGCCCCATCCGGTCGATTCGCCCGATGGACCCTGACATCATCTCGGCGTTCGGCGGCATCATCTGCTACTCGGGCGGCCAACAGAGGTTTGTCGTGCTGATGCAGCGGGCACCCGTTTTCAACGCCATTCACGGCCAAGAGGCAACGGCTGACACGATGTACCGCACGAAGACCAAGCCGTCGCCCCACAATGTCCTCGTCAAGGCCGCGGTGATCGTTGGTCAACACCCCGAGCTGCCGGCGCCCGGGCAGCAATTTGCGTTCGCTTTCGACGTGGCGTCATCGACGGCCGCGAAGGATGGAGCGGCTGCGAGCGCGGTCAACATCACCTTCTCCACGGCCTCCGCGCCATCGTGGACCTGGAATCCAGCAACAGCCACCTACCTCCGCGCCCAGAAGGGCGTGGCAGACATGGACAGCAACGGCGCACAACTGGGCGCGGTCAACGTGATCGCCCTGCGAGTCGGTGTCAGCACCGGGCTCGGGGTGCCGAAGACCGAGCTGATTGGCTCGGGAGAGGCGTGGGTTTCTAGCGGCGGACGCAGCATCCACGCCGTGTGGTCCAAAGACTCCGCTACTAGCGCCATCGTGCTTCGCGACGACCAGGGCGTCACGATTCGCCTGGCGCCGGGCAACTCCTGGATCGAGCTCGTGCCAACCGCGGGCTCCGTCACGCTCGTACCCTGAGCGGCCTCCCCTTTCTTGCACTCGCCATAGGCGAGTGCTAGATTCGCTTCTGGCACTCGCCACGTCTGAGTGCTAGAGAATTCGATAGTTCGAACGTCCGGGAGGGACGAGAAACACACATGGCAAAGATCATTGCTTTCAACGAAGAGGCCCGTCGTGGCCTCGAGCGCGGCCTGAACATTCTTGCGGACGCCGTCAAGGTGACGCTTGGCCCGCGCGGCCGCAACGTCGTTCTTGAGAAGAAGTGGGGCGCTCCCACCATTACGAACGACGGTGTCTCGATCGCTAAAGAGATCGAGCTCGACGACCCATACGAGAAGATCGGCGCAGAGCTGGTCAAAGAAGTTGCCAAGAAGACGGATGACGTCGCTGGCGACGGCACGACCACCTCGGTCGTTCTCGCCCAGGCCCTCGTTCGCGAAGGCCTGCGTAACGTCGCTGCCGGTGCTGACCCGATCAGCCTCAAGCGCGGCATCGAGAAGGCGACCGCTGCCGTCATCGAGGCCCTCATCGCGAGCGCTAAAGAGATCGAGACCAAGGAAGAGATCGCGGCTACCGCGTCGATCTCTGCCGCAGACCCAGAAATCGGCGCGTTGATCGCCGAGGCGATCGACAAGGTCGGCAAAGAGGGCGTTGTCACCGTCGAGGAGTCCAACACCTTC
>JANONY010000341.1:0-2342 GCA_031421055.1 Actinomycetes bacterium
GCACCGACGGCAACCACGAACCAACGGCTTCTGAGTCGGTCAGATAGTTGGTCAAGACGGAGTTGAACTGCGGCACGTTCAGGGCTTCAATCGGCGAGATGTTCGCGACACGGCTGATCGCCAGAGCAACATCGCTGACGATGCCGGCGAAAATCGACAGCACCACGGTCGCCAGTGTGATGATCGTTACGCGAACCGCACCGACCCGGCCGATAGCGCCACCGGAACGGTGAGCAGCGCCACAACGGTGCCACGATTGACGTCTTCGACCGGTGCCACTTCGGCGGGGTTGATGGTCATGAGATCCTCTCGGGGTGTGTGCCGCTACCTTATCGGCAGCGCGCGCTGTGCCGCATCCGCTGGCTGGCAGTACGGGCACCAGTAGGCGTCGCGCTGCACGAGAGGACTGGGCCCCAACTGCGCTGCCTCGACGCGCGTGCCACACCTTCGGCACGGCTCGCCGGCCCGGCCGTAGACCCAGCTCGTGCGCCGCGCGTGAAGATCGCCGGTGGTCGATCTGACCGCTCGGTCTTTGTTGGCGTGCAACAACCGGTGCGCTGTGGCGAGCAGTTTGTCGAGGTCGGCGACATCGGCGACCTGAGTGCTCGGGTGCACTCCGCGCAGAAACAGCAGCTCATTCGCGTACTCATTGCCGATACCCGCGAGGTTGCGCTGGTCGAGCACAGCGACGAAAGCCGGGGCCTCTGGGGCGGCTAGTAGGCGGCGGCGGGCCTCGCCCGCATCCCAATCTGCCCCGAGCAGATCAGGGCCGAGGTAGCCGATGACAGAGTGTTCATCGGTGCGGGCCACGACGTCGAGCGTGCCGAGTGCGAAGCCAACTGCGACCCAGCTCTCGGTGCCGATGATCGCCCGAGCCTCGAACGCCGGGCGTTTCCACGGCGTGCCAGGCCGATACAGGTGCCACGAGCCCTCCATCTTCATGTGCGAATGGATGCTGTACGCGCCAACACGCATGAGCAGATGCTTTCCACGGCTGACGACACCCTCAATCGCGTCGCCGGTGAGGTCGAGCGTCGCAAACGCCGGAACCCGCAGGTCGAAACGCGTAACCAGTTGTCCTGCGATTGCGGCGTTGAGGTTCTTCGCCGAGAGATACACAGTGTCGCCCTCAGGCATGCCGGCTCCTAGGCACGCAGCCTCAGCCCCTGGGGGTTGATCTGGAATCCGGCGGTCGCCAGTGCCGTGCCGAACGCCGTGCCGATGATGAACTCGCCGTTCACTTTGTCGATGCGCAGCTTTCCGAGGTTCTCGCGCACCGCCCTCGCGAGGTCGCGAGCCGCGGCGTCGAGTGCCGCGGCGTCGTCGGTGAAGGCGAGCGCGGTGCGTCCGCCCTTCTCTAGGTAGATGCCAAGCTCGCCGTCGACGAGCACGACGATCGCTCCGGCCTTGCGGCCCGGACGGTGCCCACCGTCGAGGGCTGGCCACGGCAGCGCCGCCCCGTAGGGATTGGCCGGGTCGGTGGCGGCGAGAGTGAACACCGTCGGCTGGTCTCTCGTCGCGATGCCGTCTGTGCTGAAGCTGCGCAGATGATCGATCGTGGCACCCGTCGCGAACTGCGCCGCGCCGAGCCCGTTGATGAAGTAGCCGCGGCGGGCGCGTCCGGTGTCTTCGAAGCCGCTCAGCACGCGGTAGACGAGTGAGAATCCGCCCCGAACACCCTCGCTCTGCACAGCGCCGCGCGTGACGACGCCGTGCCGCTCGAGAAGGCGCTCGGCCAGGGCTTTTGCCCGAATGGTGTTGTCGGTCTCGCCGAGCGGAAGCAGCGACCAGCGCCCGCCGACACTCGGTGGGCCTGCGAGGTTCGGCATCCCGGCCCGCCCGCTGTAGGCGCGCACCCTCGGCGCTCTCGAGCGTGCGGCGGTCGGCCCGCCGAGGTAGGAACGCAGCGGCGCAAAGGTGTCGTTGGTCACGAGCCCTGCCCAGACCAGCTCCCAGATCGCTTGCTGCAAAGCCTTATCGTCGGTGCTGCCCACCGCCTGGGCGAGTTGGCGAAAGAAGAATGCGCCGCCCCCGGCGAGCGCTTCGAGCACACTCAGCTCAAGTGGAGACCGAAGAAGCACAGCTTCTTCGGCGCTGGCGTCGCGAGATTGCGATGCAATCTCCATAGCTCCAGCGCGCAGTAACGTCACCGCCGACGACTCGGAGAGGTGCAGGCTCACCCACCCGTCACTCGAAGGCAGCGAGCCGGCGCCCGCCCAACTCACCTCACCGCTGAGCATGAGCTCGTCGAGCATCACCGGCGAATAGTCGCGCACGCGCGCCGGAAGTACGAGCGATTCCCACGCGGAGGCGGGCAGGGCGACACCTGCAAGCTGGTCGAC
>JANONY010000342.1:0-3707 GCA_031421055.1 Actinomycetes bacterium
GGCGGGAACAACACCGTCACCGAGGCGATGCACTTCGGCAAGCCCATGGTGCTGCTGCCCCTCTTCTGGGACCAGTACGACAACGCTCAGCGCGTGCACGAGCGCGGCGCAGGTCGACGCCTCGACACCTATGGCTTCACACCGGAGGAGCTTCGGGCAACGGTAGCCGAGCTTCTCGCCGACACCGCGCTGCGGGCACGCCTGACGGCGATGGGTGAGGGGATCCGCGCACTCAACGGGCTGGAGCAGGCAGCAGAGCGCATCGAGCAACTGGGAAGAGCGGCCGACAATTGAGCACAGCAGGCTCGGTGGCAACTCGAGCACTGAAGGATGCCGCTCCCGGCTCGTTCTGGACAAGCCAGGCCGGCGCCCCCGAGCCACGCGGCTCGCTCGCGAGTGACACCACGGCCGACCTCGTCGTCATCGGCGCGGGGTTCACCGGCCTCTGGTCTGCCTGGCGCGCCCTCGACCGCAATCCCCTGCTCAATGTTGTGATCCTCGAGGGTCGCACCTTGGGGTACGGGGCGAGCGGCCGCAACGGCGGATTCATTTCAGCATCGCTCACGCACGGCCTCGCCCACGGTAAGGCCCTCTGGCCGAAAGACCTCCGTGCCCTGCACCAGGAGGGCAAGACCAATCTTGCCGAACTCGTGCGCCAGGTGCGCGACGCCGGCATCGACTGTGACCTCCAGCAGAGTGGCAAGACCGCTATCGCGATCGCGCCCTGGCAGGTCACGGCACTCGAGGGCGCCCGCGACCTCGCCGCCGAATATGGCGACGAACTCGAACTGCTTTCTCGAGATGAAATGCAGGCCGACGTGCACTCTCCCGCATACCTCGGGGGTCTGCGCGACCGTCGTGGCACGGTCATGGTCGACCCGGCGCGGCTCGTGTGGGGCATGGCGCACGTATTGCGGTCGCGGGGGGTGCGCATTGTCGAGAACTCGCCGGTATCCCGGCTCGAGAAGGTCGGGGCAGGCATTCGCGCCGTCGTCGACGATCGTTTCGGCGGTCACTTTGGGGTCAGCGCGGAACACGCGATCGTGGCGACCGCTGCGTACCCTTCGCCGCTGCGGCGCCTGCGCTCGTACATCATGCCCCTCTATGACCACGCGCTCATGACCGAGCCGCTGTCGAGTGCACAGCTCGAGAGCATCGGCTGGGCCGAGCGCCAGGGGCTGACCGACGCCGGCAACCAGTTCCATTACTTCCGCCTCTCGGCAGACAACCGCATCCTCTGGGGCGGTTGGGATGCCAACTACCACCGTGGGGGAAAGGTCAAGGAAGAATACGAACAGCAAGGCCCCTCGCATGAGTTGCTGTCCCGCCAGTTCTTCGAGACATTCCCGCAGCTGGAGGGGCTGTCCTTCAGCCACCGCTGGGCGGGTCCGATTGATGCAACCGCACGGTTCACGGCGGCCTACGGCACGTCGCACGGCGGCCGCGTCGCCTTCGCCGCAGGGCACACCGGGCTCGGCGTTGGGGCGTCCAGGTTCTCGGCCGATGTCGCACTCGATCTGCTCGCTGGTGAAGCCACCAGCCGCACCCGGTATCGCATCGTCACCCGCAAGCCCTTCCCGATCCCCCCGGAACCCATCCGCAACCCGATCGTGCAGTTCACCAGGGCCCGCACCTTCGACGCCGACAACAACGAGGGCAAACGAGGCCTGTGGTTGCGCATGCTCGACACTTTCGGTGTCGGCTTCAACTCCTGAGCACGTGCAGCACCCCAACGAGAAGAGACACCACCCATGAATAACGGAACTTTCGTCGCGGGCGACTACCGGGAGTCACACGGCGAGGTCATCGAACTGCTCGACCCCTCTACGGAAGAGGTGTTTGGCGAGCTGAGACAGTCGTCGGTGGAGGACGTCAACGTTGCGGTGACATCGGCGCGGGATGCCGCCGCCGGCTGGGCGGCGCAGACCCCGAGCCAGCGCGCCCGCGTGTTACTTAGGCTCGCGGATGCCATCGAGAACGACGCCGAGAACCTCACCCGCATGGAGGTCACCGAGGGCGGCAAACCCTGGACCACGATGCTCGACGGTGAGATTCCGTTCGCGGCAGACAACCTGCGGTTCTTCGCCGGAGCCGCCCGATCCACCGACGGGACAGCGGCCGGAGTCTTCAGCGAGGGCTACACCTCGGTCATGACGCGTCGCCCCATCGGCACGGTCGCCGGGATCACCCCCTGGAACTTCCCGCTGATCATGGCGCTCTGGAAGGCCGGCCCGGCGCTCGCGGCCGGCAATACTGTCGTACTCAAGCCAGCGCCTGGCACCCCGAGCACGACCCTGCGGCTTGCCGAACTCGCCATCGAGTGCGGCCTGCCGGCCGGCGCACTCAACGTCGTCACCGGTCTCGGCGACGTGGGTTCGGCACTCGTCGCTCACAGCGGCATTGACATGGTGAGCGTCACGGGTTCGACCGCAACGGGGCGCTCGGTGATGCAGGGAGCGGTGGCGGGCGTCAAGCGGGTGCACCTCGAGCTCGGCGGTAAGGCCCCCGCCGTCGTCTTTGCCGATGCGAACATCGGCCAGATGGCCCACGCCATTGCCTTGGGAGCGACTTACAACACCGGGCAGGACTGCACAGCAGCGACCCGTGTCTATATTGAGCGGGCCGTCTTCGATGACGCCATCGCGGCACTGCGGCACGAACTCGCCCAGATTGTCGTCGGTTCACCGCACGACCCCGAAACCCACATCGGTCCGCTCATCTCGGCCGAGCACCGTGACCGTGTTCACGGGTTCGTGACGCGCGCAGTGGCTGGCGGTGCCGAGGTGCTCGCCGGGGGTGCGCCGCTCGAGGGAGTCGGCTACTACTACCCGCCGACCCTCATTGTGGGAGCGACCCAGGACTCAGAACTCGTGCAGGGTGAAGTCTTCGGCCCCGTGCTCGTGGCGCTGCCCTTCGATGGCGAAGCAGAGGGCATTGCCCTCGCCAACGACAACGCATACGGGCTCGCGTCGTCGGTCTGGACGAACGACGTCGCTCGCGCCATCCGGGTCAGTCACTTGCTCGAGGTGGGAGTCACGTGGGTGAACGACCACTTGCCGCTCGCGAGCGAGGCACCCCACGGCGGCGTCAAAGGCTCGGGATTCGGCAAGGACATGAGCATGGAGCCGCTGCTCGACTACTCGGTCACGAGGCACCTGATGATTCGCCACTCGGTCCCGCCGGAGACGACGGGGTTCCGCCCGGCCTAACGCAGCAACGGAAACCGCGCCCGAAGAAGGAGCGATCGCTGCAACCCGGCGAGGGTGATGCCGACCTGGTAGTTGCGGGCGGTCTTGTCGGATCGCATTGCGATTGCTCCGAACGACCGAGCCTGCCTTCACTCGTGCTGTTCTCCGATTCTGTGAAGACGTTCAGAATCAGCTGAGCGCAGCACAGCCAACGCGTAGATCATCAAGCCAGCCTGTCAACCATGACAACACTTGTGCGCGACCACGCTCGCACCATCCTGTTCAATCGCGTTCCCGAAGTTGCCCTTGCATTTTGGGTGATCAAGATTCTGTCGACGACCACCGGCGAGACGGCCGCTGACTATCTCAACGCCGATCTCGGTCTCGGCCTCACTCTGACCACGATCATCATGGGGAGTCTTCTCGTCGTCGCCCTCATCGCTCAGTTTGCGACCCGGCGCTACACTGCAGGCTTCTACTGGACGGTCGTCGTGCTCGTCAGCATCGTCGGAACGCTCG
>JANONY010000343.1:0-17704 GCA_031421055.1 Actinomycetes bacterium
TTATTGGCGAGCGCGAGCGTCTTGCCTGACTCGAGGGTCGCGAGAGTCGCGGCGAGACCAACCGAACCGGTGATGCCGTTGAGCACCACGTCGGCATCAATCGAGCGCGCGAGTTGTGCGGCGTCCGCTGCGCCGACGCTAGTGTGCTCGACGCCGAACTCTGCCGCCTGTGCTGCCAGCACCTCTCGGTTGGACCCGACACCGAGCCCGACCACCGTGAACCGGTCGGGGTTGGCCCGAATCACGTCGAGCGCCTGCACCCCGATCGAACCCGTAGACCCGAGGATGATGACGCGGCGCACGCGCTTATCCCGCGGTCGCTGGAGTGACTGCCACGATCGTGATGACGAAAACGATCGTGTCGGTCGCACCAATTGACCCATCAGGCGAGCCGCCAGACGGCCCATAGCCCAGTGCCGGCGGGATCACCGTGATGATGGTGGAGCCGACGGTGCGGCCAGCGATCGCCTTCGCGAACCCCGCGACAACCTGCTGCAGGCTGAACGACGCCGGAGCAGCCGGATCCCAACTACTCTTGTCGAAGACCTCACCGGTCTGCCAGTTGACGCCGTAGTAGCTAACGCTCACGGTGTCGGTGGACCCTACGACAACTCCGTCACCTTCCTCGATGATCGCGATTCTTAGATCGGCAGGCGGGTCAGCGTCGGGAATCGTCACCACAGGCTCGCCGTTTTCGCCGAACGTCACTTCTGGCAGTCCAGAACTCGAGGAGTAGTCTTCGGGTTCGATCGGCTGAGTGATCGAGACGACGTCGACCACGAACACGATCGACTGCCCCCCTTCGACCGCAAGATCTGGTGATCCCTCTGCGCCGAAGGCCTCGCCGGGTGGGACGACACCGACGATGCGCTGCCCAACCTGGGCGCAGGCGATGGTCTTAACGAGTCCGGCCAAGTAGAGGTCTTCATTGACGGTGAATGTTTGTGGCCCGCCCTCGTCGTACGAGTTGCTGATCTCGGCGCCGGTCGTTCCGTTGAGCAGCGAGTAGTCGACAGTGATGTCATCGTCAACCTGCGCGAAGCTGTCAGAACCGTCGCCGTCGATGAGCACGGTGCGCTGGGTCGTCTCAACCGTCAAGGGCTCACCGAATACAATCGTCGGCTGCGCGCCGAAGTCACCCGTCACCGTGACGCTGTCAGAGACAGAGCCGGATGCCGTTGCATCGCAGTCGCCTGTCGGCGGATTGGTTTTGGGGGTCGAGCATGCCGCCAAGGACGCTGCCACAAGACCGGCGATGACAATTGTTGCTGCTGTGCGCACGACGCACCCTTCTGTCTAGGATTTCTCTGCGCCCAGTCTGACGCATGAATGCTGTGGCTGCGCTCCACGCGAAACCGCGAAGCCTGCTAACGCGCGCGCCGTCGGCCGATGAGGTGCCCGGCGGCTAGGCCAAAACCGAGGGTAACCCAGAGCACGACGAGGGTGCCGACCGGAAACCCGAGCAGAGTAACCATTCGGTAACGCACGACTTCAGGCTTTATCCGACTCTGGTTGCTCGACTGCACGACGCCGATGTCGCTCGTCGCCTGCTCATCAGGCTGCTCGTAGTGCACATCAATCACGGTGAGGTAGCTGCCAAGCGCCGACAGTCGCGTGTCACTGGCCTCACCTGCCCAGAGAACAGAAACCTCGGCATCAAGCTCACGCGTTGGCGCGTTGGCCTGGGTGAGTGCGGCACGTTGAGAGTCAAAGACATACACGCGCACGTCGCGCTGGCCCGGATCCAACTGCGCAAGTCGCATGGGGTAGACGAGTCGATCGGTGGCAAAAGTAAGGCGCACCGGATCAAGCCGCCCGCTCAGGGGCGCACTGGCGGTGAGCCTCACCGCGGTGAACGACCAACCGAGCTCGACATAGGACGAGAGGGCATCGGTGAGCTTGTCAGAAATCTCGAACTCGTTGGTCGCGAGCCACGCCGCGAGGCCCGCCGAGTCCGTCGACGCAAGAGACGTCGCTTCAAGTTCACCGAGCTTGACCCGGTCAAGCACCGTGACGGGGGCCGGTTCAGCTTCCGGCATGAGGTAACCAAGCCCCCAGATGTCGGTCTCGTACCGCTCCTCCGGGGTTACCAGATTCTCAATCAGATCAAACGTTCTGGCATCGCCGGCCTCGACCGTGGCTGGCGTGGGGGTCGGGATGATGAGACCAGCAGCAAGGGACGCCGACGAGACATCGAAACTCAACTCCATCGACTCCTGCGAGCCATCCCACGAGAGAATGACGCGCTCGTCTGCCGTAGAAGCTCGTGTATCGGGTGGCATGACGATAGCGCCGCAGCCGCAGGCGAAGGCCGGGGTCGCGGCCGAGGCGAGAACCAGCGAAGCGGCGAGCGCAGAACTCAGGACTCCCATCACCACCAACCGACGCATGAACTCATTCTGCCAGAGCACGAGGAATGCTCCCGAGCGACGGGCCGAGACAAGCGATGCTAGCGCGGCCGAAACACCGTCTCTGGCTCATGAACTATCGGAAAGTTCACGGAGGCGGCGATGAAACACTTCTCGCCAGCGGCGTGGTGCAACTGCTGGGCGAGCGCCACGTCGCTAGTACTGATTGTCACGCGCGGGCGGAGCGTCGCGATCGTGAAGTGGCCGCCCCCATTGCCTGCTTGCTGCATGGTGCCCGTTGCTTCATCCGTGTACTCCTCGACGACGATGCCGTTGACGGCAGCCTCGTGCAGATACGAGAGCATGTGGCACTGGCTGAGCGCGGCGAGCAGCAGTTGCTCCGGGTTCCAGCGCTCTGGGTCACCCCGAAACGCGCGATCACTCGTACCAACAATTATCGGGTTGCCAATCGCGCGCACGAGGTGGTCGCGACCGTACGATTTGTAGTCGCTCGTGCCGGATCCGCGGTTGCCGGTCCATTCAACCTGCAACGCGTAATGGTGCTCAAGGTTCATAGACTTATCCCACCATGAACACACCACAAATCGCGCAAGAGCGCCGCGTCATCACCGCCATCCCCGGCCCCAAATCTCTGGCCCTTCAAGCGCGACGGCTCGCCGTGGTTTCTGCTGGAGTCGCTTCGGCCGTGCCGGTGTTCGTCGAACGGGCGCACGGGGCGATCGTCGTCGACGTCGACGGCAACCAGTTCATCGACCTCGGCACGGGTATCGGGGTTATGACGATCGGCCACACCGACGAGTCCGTCGTCGAAGCCGCGCGGCACCAGCTCGGCGAGCTCACCCACGCGATGTTCACCATCTCGCCCTATGAGTCGTACGTGCGAGTCTGCGAGCTGCTTGCCCAGCACGCGCCAGGTGACTTCGCCAAGAAGAGTGTGCTGCTCAACAGCGGTGCGGAGGCGGTCGAGAACGCCGTCAAGATCGCACGCAAGTTCACCGGGCGTAGCGGCGTCGCCGTGCTCGACCACGCTTACCACGGCCGCACAAACCTCACCATGGCAATGACGTTCAAAGCGATGCCATACAAGCTCGGGTTTGGGCCGTTCGCGCCCGACGTGCACCACGCCCCGAACTCGTACCCATTCCACGACGGGCTGAGCGGCGCAGACGCGGCAGCGCGCACGATCTCGTACCTCGAGAAGAAGGTTGGCGCCTCTGATCTCGCCTGCCTCGTCGTGGAGCCGATTCAGGGTGAGGGTGGATTTGTGGTACCCGCCGAGGGCTACCTTGCCGCCCTCCAGAGCTGGTGCAACGCCAACGACGTCGTGTTCATCGCCGATGAGATCCAGAGCGGCATGGCACGCACCGGTCGCTACTTCGCGATCGAGCACACGGGCGCGGTGCCAGACATGGTGTTGACGGCCAAAGGAATCGCGGGCGGCCTGCCGATCGCGGCTGTCACCGGTCGAGCCGAGATCATGGATGCGTCGCATCCGGGCGGCCTTGGCGGCACCTTCGCCGGAAACCCAGTTGCCGCAGCGGCAGCCATCGCCGTCTTCGACTCAATCGAGTCGCGCGGGTTGCTCGCCGAGGCCGCGCGCATCGAGGGCGTACTCAAGCCCGCGCTGCTCGAGCTGCAAAAGCAGTACCCGATCATCGGGGATGTGCGCGGAATCGGCGCGATGATCGCCATCGAGCTCGTGCAGGCAGGCACGCACGAGCCGAACGCGGCGGCCGTGACGGCGCTTGCGGCCTACGCGGCACAGCACGGCGTGCTGATGCTGACCGCTGGCACCTACGGCAACGTGATTCGCTTTCTGCCCTCGCTCGCGATAAGCAATGAGCTGCTCACCGAGGCGCTCGGCGTGCTCGCCGACGGATTCGCGACGCTCTAGGCGCGCTCTACCCCCTGAGTTGCCCGCTTTTGCGGGTCCTCTCCTTCACACACTCGCAAAACCGGGCAACTCACCGGACTTGACGCGCGGTCGAGCCTCCCTGTTGCCCTAGAGCGACACTCTCAGCATGACGAAACGGTCCGAGCTGCCCAAAGCCCTACGCGACCGTTCCTTTCGCAATCGCGAGGCTGTGGTTCTGGGCGCGAGCGCCAGCCGCCTCCGTAGTGCCGACCTCGACCGCTCGTTGTGGGGATTACGATCAACCTCACCGCTAGTGGAGCTAGCCGATCGGTGTCGGACTCTGCAACTGCGAATGCCACCGTCGTCCTATATGAGCCATTCCACTGCCGCACTCCTGCACGGAATGCCTGTGCCATGGCGCCTTGAAGCCGCATCGGAGTTGCACCTCACGGTGCCGGCGCCCAGCCGAGCGCCGCACGCCGCTCACATACGTGGACATCGAAGCTCGGCCCCGGTCCACGTCGTCACTATCGACGGCGTGCGGGTCAGCGATGCGGCCCGCACGTGGTGTGACCTGGCAACTCAGCTCAGGCACGAGGATCTCATCGCGGTAGGTGACTTCTTGATCCATTGGAGGCATCCCATCGTCAGCCCCGCCGACTTGCTCGACGCGGTGCTCAGCGCCACGAACCGACGGGGAAAGGCGCGGCTCGCGCGGGCACTGCCCTCGCTGGACGGGAGGTCGGAGTCTGCGCAGGAGTCGCGACTGCGTGTGCTGCTGCTCGGACAAGGATTCACCAATTTTACGATCAATCGCCACGTCGAGGACTCGTTTGGCGAGTTTGTGGCGCGAACGGACGTGCATCTCACTAGTCTCGGAATCATCCTCGAGTACATGGGCGACTACCATCGCACCACGCCTGGGCAATGGCGGGCCGACATGACGCGCCGATCGAAAATCGAGGCGACCGGCAAACGTGTGATGGAGCTGAACGCGGACGATTTGAGGGATCCGGCTGAACTATCTAGGCGAATTTGGGCTCTTGCGGCGCTCGTGCCTCACTAACCAGCTCGAGTTGCCCACTTTTGTGGGTGCCAAGTACGACACACCCGCGAAAGTGGGCAACTCGGGTTGGCTAGGAGAACAGTGCCGCGACCGCCTCGCGGAATGCGACGGTGTGTCGCTCGACGTCGCGCGAGGTTGTCGCAGGGCACATCAGCGCCATGTTGTGAAACGGCGTCACCAGCACGCCGCGGTTGAGGGCGTGCAGGTGCAGAAACTGTTGCAGCTCAAAATCGTCAGCGTCGGCCGCCTCCGCCCCGGTGTGGGGCGCCCGCGGCAGGAAGCTGTACTCGCTGCGCGCGCCAAGCTGGGTCACTTGCCACGGAACCTCGAACTCGTCAAGGGCCGCCTGCACCCCCTCCGTCCACTCCGTCGCTCGCGCGAACATGCTCGGGTAGGCCTCGGCGGTGAGCACCTCACCGAGCGTCGCCTTGATGCCAGCCATCGAGACGGCGTTGCCCGCAAGGGTTCCGCCAACTCCCCCGACGTCGATGTCTTCGAGTTTGAGACACTCGCGCACTCGCGTCGCGAAGTCGGCGGTCATACCGAATGCCCCAGCCGGGATGCCGCCGGCGATCGTCTTGCCGAGTACAACCGCATCCGGCTCTAGCCCGTCGCGCAGGGTCATGCCGCCAGGACCCGCGCACAGCGTGTGGGTCTCGTCGATGATGAGCAGCGTGCCTGTCTCGGTGCAGAGGTCGCGCAGGTAGTCGTGCCATCCCTCGTCGGGAAGCACGATGCCGATGTTCGTCATCGCCGGTTCAATGAGCACCGCGGCAATGTCGAGCTTCGCGAGCGCCTTCGCCAACGCCTTTTCGTCGTTGAACGGCACAACGACTGTGGTTCGGTCGAGCGGCACCGGCGGCCCGATGTTGCCGCGGCGCGGAACCACCCGGCCGTCGTCGAGATTGGCGTAGGCCTCGTCAACCGTGCCGTGGTAGCAGTGGTCGATCACGAGAATCTTCGGTCGGCCGGTCACCTCGCGCGCATAGCGAATAAGGCTTCGATTCGCATCCGTCGCCGAGAGCGTAAATTGCCAACTCGGCAGGCCGAAGCGGTCTTCGAGCAGCGCGGCCGCATCCGCCGCATCGCTGGTCGGCAGCATGAACGTCGAGCCCTTAGCGAGCTGCGCTGAAATCGCGGCGACGGATGCGGCTGGCGCGTGCCCGCACATCGCCCCGGTATCGCCGAGGCACAGATCAACGTGGTCGATGCCGTCAACGTCACGAAAGTGCGCCCCAGCCGCACTCTCGACGTACACCGGCCACGGGCCAGGCCACTTCGCCATCCACAGCATTGGCACGCCGTCTGGCATGAGCGGCACAGCGCGCTGCCACTGCTCGCGCGAGCGCGGGTGCAGCTTCTCGAACAAGGCAACTTCGTCGGCCCAGAGTGCCGCGAGTCGCTCGCGATTCGTGTACACCTCAGCCCATTTTCACAAGCCGCTTGCGACGCGCGGCGTTCGAGAGTTGGGCGATGACCACGGCGATAAGTGCAATGAAGAAGACCGCAGATGCAACAACGTTCGCTTCAGCTGGCATACCGCGCGCCGCTGCGGTGTACAGGTACTTCGGGAACGTGACATACGCGCCGGAGTTAAAGGTGGTGATGATGAAGTCGTCGAAGCTGAGGGCGAAGCTCAACAGGGCCGCCGCGATGATTCCTGGCAGCAGCAGGGGGAAGGTCACTCGCCAGAACACCTGGGCCGGCGAGGCGTAGAGATCACGACCCGCCTCCTCCATCGCCGGGTCAAGGATCGCGACTCGGGCACGCACCGTCACGACGACGAAGCTGATGCAGAACATCGTGTGCGCGAGGATCACCGTCAGCGCCGACTTGGGAACACCGGCACTCAAAAACTCGGCGGCAAGCCCGGTAGCGAGTACCACTTCAGGCGTGGCCATCGGCATGAAGAGCAACAGCGTGGCGGCCGCCCTGAAACGAAAACGGTAGCGAACGAGGGCTATCGCAATCATCGTGCCTAGCGTCGTCGCGAGCACGGTAGCCGCGACGCCAACGAAGACACTATTGGCGAAGGCGTCACACACGCCCTGCTCTTCGCAGAGGTAAATCCAGTTGTCGAAGGTGAATCCACGCCACTCGATGTTGGTGCGCCGCGAGTCGTTGAACGAGAACACGATCGTGTAGACGATCGGGATCAGCAAGAACACGAAGGCGAGAGCGGAGTAGAGCCAGATCGTGTACTTGCCGACAAAGCGAGAGAGAGCGTACATCAGACCAGATCCTCCGTGCCGCTGCGGCGAACGTAGACGCTCACGAGGATGAGGATCGCAGCCATGAGAATGATCGAGAGCGCAGCCGCGATCGGATAGTTCTGTGAGGTAAAGAACTGACTCTCGATGACGTTGCCGATCATGGCCGTCTCGGAGGATCCGAGGAAGGCATTGCTCGCGTTGATGTAGTCACCGGAGATGGGAATGAATGTCAGTAGCGTTCCCGAGATCACGCCGGGCGCAGAGAGCGGCAGCGTCACGCTGAAGAACGTGCGCGCTGGGCTCGCGTACAAGTCGCTGCCCGCTTCGACGTAGCGCAGGTCGAGCTTCTCGAGCGAAGTATAGATCGGCAGCGTCATGAACGGGATGAAGTTGTACGCCAAACCGAAGATCACGGCACCGGGGGTGCCGGTGAAGTGCGCATCTGATCCGAGCAATGACAGCGATTTGAGAGTACCGATCACCGGGCCCTCGTCGCTAAGAATCTGCTTCCACGCGAGCGTGCGCAACAGGAAGCTGATGAAGAACGGCGCGATGACCAGAACGAGACCAAGCGCCTGCAGCAGCGGGAAGCGCCGAAGGGTCACCCCGATGAAATAGGCGAGTGGATAGCTGAACAGCAGCGCGAGCGCCGTCGCCGCAACGGCGTAACCAAACGAGCGCGCTATGTGCTCGCCGTATGAGGAAACGACCGTGACGTAGTTCTGCCACTGAAAGGCGTACGCATAGACGCCGATGTCGGTGCCAGGAGTCTTCGTTTGAAAGGAAGTGAGAACGAGCGAGACAAGAGGCACAAGAAAGAACAGCGCAAGATAGGCGAGACCGGGCAACAAAAGCAGCAAGGCAACCTTGCTTCGACGACGCTGCGGCGGCTCGACCGGCGTCGCTGTTGTCGTTGAAAACGCTCCGAACGCCACGCTAGGCCTCTTCCAGCTCCGCCTCGAGCGAGGCCCGGCGCTGCATGGCAATGGAATTGGTATCGGCATCGGGTTCAAAGCGCGGGGCGTCGGCTGGATCGTCGGCAAGACCGAAACAGTGGTCGACCGTCCAGCTCAGCCAGACTTCTGCCCCGTCATTGACAACAGGCCCAAAGACCATGTTCTGAGCGAAGACCACCACGTTGCCGAAGCCGGGCACCGTCACTTGGTACTGGGTCGACACTCCGCTGAACGACACGTCGTTGACGCGGCCAGGCCCGATGACGATCGTGCCTGGCACCGCCTGCGGGGCGCTCGTGTGCAGAAGTAGCTTCTCTGGGCGCACCCCGATCGTTACCGCACCCGCGTGGCGCTGAGCTCGCTCGCGGGGTACTTCGATCTTGACACCGCTCACGTCGACGACGATCGTCTCTTTGCCCGCCGTAGTGACCTTGCCTGTAAATAGGTTGGACTGCCCGAGAAAGTTGGCAACGAAAGCCGTTCGTGGCAATTCGTAGAGCTCTTCGGGAGCACCCATCTGCTCGATCTGACCCTTGTTCATCACGGCGACGGTGTCGGCCATTGTCATGGCCTCTTCCTGGTCGTGGGTGACGTGTAGAAAGGTGAGCCCGACATCCGACTGGATGTCTTTGAGTTCTATCTGCATCTGCCTGCGCAACTTGAGGTCGAGCGCGCCGAGCGGTTCGTCGAGCAGCAACAGCGCTGGGCGGTTCACCACAGCGCGGGCGAGGGCGACTCGCTGCTGCTGCCCGCCGGAAAGTTGTGTTGGCCTTCGCTGCGCTACGTGGTCGAGTTCGACGAGTCGCAATGCTTCGTGCGCCTTGGCGATCGGGTCGGCGATGCGGCGTCGCTTGAGACCGAATGCGACGTTCTCAAGCACCGTCATGTGCGGAAAGAGCGCGTAGCTCTGAAAAACCGTGTTGACCGGGCGCTGATATGGCTTGGTTTTCGTGACATCCTTTCCGCCGATGAGGATGCGCCCGGCGGTCGGATCTTCGAGCCCGGCCACGAGACGCAACGTCGTCGTCTTGCCACAACCGGACGGCCCGAGCAGAGCAAAAAACGAGCCGGCCGGAATCGTCAGCGTCAGGTCATCAATCGCAGTGAACCCAGGAAAACGCTTGGTGATGCCGACCAGTTCGAGGTCAGCGCCCGCTTCGGCGAACCCTCCGACCACCTCAGGCGCCCAGCAGGACGCTTTGGAACAGGTCGCCGAAGCTCTGCTCTTCGTCGGCGCTGAGCGCGCGGAACACTTTGGCCGTGGCGAGGGTCTCGGCGTTCGGGAAGATGAGCTGGTTTTCGGCGAGCGCCGGATCGATCTTCTCTGCCTCTGCCTGAGCACCCTCGACCGGCGTGATGTAGTTGACCCACGCAGCCACTTCAGCGGCCACATCGGGCTGGTAGTAGTAGTTGATGAGCTCGTGCACGCTCGCCTGCTTGGTTGTACCAATCGGAACAACGAAGTTGTCGTTCCACAGCGTTCCGCCTGCCTCTGGAATGATGAACTCCCACTTATCGCCCGCCTCCGCGTTGATGACGGTGACGTCGCCCGACCAAACCATCGCGGCGATGGTGTCTTCGCTCTTGAGGTCTTCGAGGTAGGAGTTGCCCTTGATGTTGCGAATCTGCCCGCTCTCGACCTTCTCGCGGAACAGTTCGACTGCCGCCTCGAACTGCGTTGCGGAGAAGTCGCTCGAGATGTCTACGCCTTGCTCAGCGAGGATCAGCCCGATCGTGTCACGCATTTCACTCAGCACACCGACGCGGCCCTTGAGTTCTGGATCCCACAGGTCGCTGACGTTCTTCAGGCCCTTAGGGTAGAGCTCCTTGTTCCAGCACAGGCCGGCGAAGCCGCCCTGCCAAGGAAGGGAGAACGTGCGACCGGGGTCGAAACCTGGGTCTTGCAGGCTCGCGAGAAGGTTCTTCGAGTTGGGAATCGCCGTCTTGTCGAGCTCTTGCACGTAGCCGAAGCGGATGAGTCGGCTCACCATCCAGTCGGTCAGGCAGACGGTGTCGGCTCCGATGTCTTGCCCGAGGGCCAACTGGTCTTTGACCTTGGCGTAGTAGGTGTTGTTGTCGTCGACGTCGATTTGGTAGCTGACGCGAATGCCACTCTCCTCTTCGAAACGATCAAGAGTCGGGTAGTTGCCCGCGTCGTCTTCGTCGATGTACGCGGCCCAGTTGGCCCACACGATGTTCTTAGCGTTGCCTCCCGTCGGCGCACACCCAGCGAGACTGAGAGTGGATGCGGCACCAATGGTTCCGGCTGTACCAAGCAACAGGCCGCGCCTAGAAACCTGCGCCGCGCGTGCGGCCTTAATGAGTCCGCGAACCATCGGATCTTCAGGGAGGGCTCTAGTCATGGGGTTTCTCCTGTGCTTGGCAACTTTGACGTGCTCCGATAATCGCACAAGGAAGCGCATCCGTCAGCAAGAAAGGAGGAAATGCGCCTAAATGTAACAACAACTTCACGAAATCAGCAGTGAATGCCCGAGACTACTGCGGATTCCATAGCCGACGAGTACGCTGCAATCATGAAAGTTGGAGTACCCAAAGAGGTCAAAAATAACGAATTCCGAGTTGCGATAACTCCCGCGGGCGTGCACGATCTCGTCGCCAACGGCCATGAGGTCGTGATCGAAACCGGCGCAGGACTTGGCTCATCGATTGCCGACGCGGAGTATTCGGCCGCCGGCGCACGGATTGGCACCAGCGCCGCTGAGACATGGGGCTTCGCCGAGTTGTTGCTGAAAGTCAAAGAGCCGGTTGCCAGCGAGTACGGCTTCTTGCGAGACGATCTCGTGCTTTTCACCTACCTCCACCTCGCCGCAGACAGCGAACTGACGGATGCGCTGCTTGCCGCAAGGATCACCGCGATCGCCTACGAGACGGTGCAGCTTCCCACCCGTGCCCTGCCACTACTCGCCCCGATGTCAGAAGTCGCGGGCCGACTCGCCGCCATCGTCGGCGCGAACGCACTTCTCAAGCCGAACGGGGGCTCTGGGCTGCTCGTTCCTGGCGTGCCTGGCACCTATCCGGCAAAGGTCGTCGTGCTTGGCGGCGGCGTCGCAGGAACCAACGCCGTGTCTGTGGCGGTCGGGCTTGGAGCCGATGTGATCGTGCTCGACACCAACCTGCAGCGACTGCGAGAGCTGGATGCGCTCTACCAGGGCCGCATCCGCACGATCGCCTCGAACGGCTTCGAGATCGAACGCGCTTGCCTTGACGCAGACCTCGTCATCGGATCGGTGCTCGTGCCAGGCGCGAAAGCGCCGAAGCTCGTCAGCAACGATCTTGTTTCTCGGATGAAGCCGGGCAGCGTGCTCGTCGACATCGCGGTCGACCAGGGCGGGTGCTTTGCCGACAGCCACCCGACGACGCATGCCGACCCGACGTACATGGTGCACGGCTCGCTTTTCTACTGCGTGGCAAACATGCCAGGCGCGGTGCCCAACACGTCGACCTACGCGCTCACTAACGCGACGATGCCCTACATCCGTTCGATTGCGAACCTTGGCTGGGAGGCCGCCCTTGGCGCAGACCCCGCGCTCGCACTCGGCCTCAACACGCACGGCGGCCAGCTCACGAACGAAGCGGTCGCGATGGCGCACGGCCGCGAACACGTGAGTCTGGCGAGCGTGCTCGGCTAACAGCGCGGCTACAACTGCACCCGTCGCACCTCGCCTTCTGGCTCGAGCAGCCACCCGGTCGTTGACGGGTCGGCGAGGGGCGGCGGCAGCCGTCGTTGTCGCGAGAGCTGCCGAAACTCGGTCAGCGAGCACTCGTGAAAGATCACCGCATGCTCTTTCACCAGCATCGCTGCCTGCGCCCAATTCGCCTGCCAGCCGTCGGGGTCGGTCAGAATCACGGAGCCCGCCGCGCAATCACCGGTGAGGGGCAAGGCAACGAGCCGTCGTCCGCTGCGCTCGAGCAGGACCGCGAGGGCACGCGGTCTGGTCGATACGGCGAGCAGCGTCTCGCTTGGTATCTGTTGCATCGCGCGATGCACTTGTGCTGGCAGCGGGTCACTGGCCAGCGCGAGTTGAACCCGTGCGCCGCGCCACGTGCCAGCCCCCGGCGGGAGGTTCGGATCGAAACTCGCAGTGCTGCCACCGGCGATGACGTGTTCTTGCCGATTCGGCATCCTCAGCAACACTCGCTCGTCGCACAGCGCCGACAGTTGCTGAATCGGTCCGGTGATCCGCTGGGTCGTCAGCGCCAGGCGCGTCGTCGGCGAGCGCAGCGCGCTGGTGAGCAGATCAATGAAGGCCTGCTGATAGTCGGGCGTGCATTGGGCGAGAAGGGTGTCGACATCGTCGAGCAGCACGACAGCGCCAGGGTTCATCAGGGCGTCCCACGCGGCTTCAAGGCCTGTCCCGATCACGGGCTGCTCGAGCGTTCGAGCGATGACCCGTAGCAGATTCGACTTTCCGGTGCGTGCTGCGCCAATCGCGATCAGGTTGCCGTCGATGTTCGGATGCCACGCGACGGGTCGCTGCGCCTGCTCGTCTGGCAGATCGATGAGTCCGATCGCGTGTGGCAGATCATCGGACGAGATGACGGGAGGCAGGGGATCCAGCCACGGTCGCCGCGGCGCCCACGCGCCAGGCCAGCGCTCGGCCACCGTCACGACCTCATCGGGGCGAACGAGCGCAACTTGCACGGGCCGTACGGTGCCTTCGGCCGTGGCCACCCACGCCCGTCCAGCGTGCGCTGCCTGCGACTCGGCAGCCTCCCCGCTGCCGAGCAACGCCATGCTGTCTGCGCGATTGTTGACCCGGAGCGAGATTCGCAGCGAGGCGTTGGCGAGCACCGCGTCGCGCACGACTCCAGCCGGCCGTTGTGTGCACAGCACGAGATGCATCCCGAGCGAGCGACCGCGGGCGGCCACATCGGCAAGTTGGTCGTGCAACGACGGCAACTCTGCCGCCATCGCGGCAAACTCATCCACGGCGATCACGAGCCTGGCAATGCCGGTGGCCTCGTCGACCGTGCGGACTCCCTGCGCTGCGAGAACCCGCTCACGGTGCCGAATCTCTGCCGCGAGACTCGCAACCGCACGCGCCGCTCCCCCGTCGTCAAGGTCAGTGACGATTCCGACGCAGTGCGGAAGTTGCGGAATGGTGCCGAAGCTCGACCCTCCCTTAAAGTCGAAGAGGAGGAAGTTGACCTCGTCCGGCGAGTGCGCGGCCGCCATCGACAGCAGCCACGTGACGAGCAGCTCGCTCTTGCCACTGCCGGTGGTGCCCCCAACGATCGCGTGCGGGCCGTCACGTACGAGATCCACCCGCACGACGTCGGTCTCGTCACGACCGATCGGGCAACGAAGGCCGCCGGCATCTGGCGGATGGGTACCCTTCTCAACGAGCTCGCCGAAGCTGACGACCGCCGGAAGTGCACTCGCACTTCGGCGAAGACCGTTGCGAACGGCCACCGCGGCAGCGGCAGTCACCCACGCCTGCGCTTCGGCAACAGAGAGCAGTTCCGGCGTGAATCGCTGCGTGCCGAGCAGTGCACCGCTCGCGTCTATTACTACAATCATGCCGATCGTGGGCGGGATGGCTGCGGGCTCGCTCGCAACCATGATGGTTACTGGCCCGGCTGGCCCGTGGACGGTGAAGCTGCTCTCATTCTCCGCGTCGCGCGCGTGCGGAACTGCGTCTAGCCAAGCACCGCCGCCCTCGAGGCGATACGTGGTGGGCGAACTCGACGCGAGAAGTTGAACCACCAGCGCGCGGGCGCAGGCCGCGGCGAGCACGGTCGGCCCCGTGATGCCGACGCCCGTACCAACGTCGACGATCAGTGGTGAGTCACTGAGCACCAGCGCCGCACTGTGAAGCTGTCGCAGCTGCCCCGCCGTCGCCTCGTCTACTGCCGAGTTCACATCGGCTGATGCGTCGACGGTCACCTCGCTGCGCCCCGAACACGTACCGAGTCGCAACCGCGGGTGCGCGACGCCACCCCAGCGAACGTGCGATGGCCCCGCCATCAGCTGCGCCGCCGACGGAGCACGCTCGCCACGATGTGCGCGCTCTGCGGCATGGGCGCGATCGAGTTCGGCCAGGGTTGCCTGAAGCTCGCGCTCGAAGCGTTGGCGCTCTACGCTCAGCAGCTTTCGAGAAGCGCGGCGCGCATCGAGGCGACTCGCGAGCGCAACTCCGGGGCCAAGCGCGGCGAACATGAGCGCGTAGGGCGACTGCGTGATCGCCCACAACGCAAGGCTCATCACGACTGGGGCAAGGGTTGCCATCAGGGGGAACGGGATTCGCCTCGGCTGAGTGGGCGGGGCTGGCGCTCGAATGCGCACGGCGGGCACTGGTGGTGAGGGCAGCATGAGAAGGACATGACACCACATCAGTGCACGTCAGCGTGCCGCCGACGAGACTCTGGGGATGACGTGACGCTGTTGCGGCCTAGCTAACCACGAAGAATTGGTCGCCCATTATGACGCGGGTGCCTCGCACTATTCGATAGCGCTTGCCAGACTCACACCGCAGTGGCGCCCCGTCCGGTTCGCGCACCACCGTTCCATTGCCAGAGTAGCGATCGGATACCCAGAAAGCACCAACCGCTTGGCCGAACTCGAGGTGGGTCTTCGAAACCGACCTACCAGGATCGACGATTGCTACCAGGTGATCGAAATACTCGCTTGGCTCCGCGACAGGGTTTCGGCCGACGAGCCCGTTTCCGAAGACCGTCACGCTCTCCCCGGTGCTGAACTGCAGAACGAAGCGCAGTGCGCTTCGCCCGGAAGGAACAATTCGCGTTGCCTCGACGTCGCTTTCCGTCGGCTCAGGGCGCGGACGAACGGGCGGGAGCAGTCGGCTGGGCAGCCAGGTGTCGGTCACCGGCAGCGAAGTGACCGGCAGCAAAGTCGCCGGCAGCGAAGTCGCCGTTAGTGAAGCCTGCGGCAACGATGCCTCCGGAAACGGCTCGGGATCTGGCACCGCCTCGGGCAGGGACAGCTCGGGCTCGAGGGGCGCTGCCTGCATCGGTAGCGCCTCAGGTTCTGGCGCAATCTGCGCTTGCGGATCGACGTGAAGGTCGACGGTCAGCTCGGCATTGGTTGCAAACGGACGGGAGCCGAGACCCAGCGAGCGACCACACTCGCCGCAGAACAAGGCGGTGGGGGGCAGCGCGGAGCCGCAGAAGTTACACGTCATTTTGCCTCCCCCGCTGCAACACTCGTCGTGCACCGTATCCACCCAATGAGCGCACTGAGATCAATGCTCTCAGACGCTGCCAGCGAGTCTTGCCAAGTGCCATCGAGGCCCTGATTTCGTCGACCGCACGCCAGAGCTCGATCGCGTCACGTACCGCTGGTTCGCCGGGCGAGAAGATCGCCCGATCCGCTAGCAAGGCAACCTCCCGCGTCCGTCCGCCGACGGTAGCGGCGAATTCATTGCGCGTTGCGGCGGGTGGGGGCGAATAGCCGTAGTCGAGGGCAGAGTCTGTCAAGTCTTGCCACCCCGCGGTGATCTTCGACCTAGCAGAGTCGGCCCGTCGACGCAGTTGCCTTCGCCGTAGTTTTGCCGCAATCACGAGCAGGAATGGCGCACTGACGGTCAGCGCAACCACGGCAATCAGTCCAAAAACTCTGGCAAGCGCCAACAGCACGAGCAGCAGGGCGTCGGTGACGGGCGGATCCTCGCGTGTGCTTTCGGCGGGAGTCTGGTTGTCATTGATGTCGGCGTCTTCGTCGGGTGGTTGAATGACCGACTGTGGGCGCGAGACAGAACTCGGTTCCTCGGGTTGCGCATCCGGAATCTCGCGCAAGGGTGGATTCGAATCGATCGTGACCCAGCCGTACTGCGCGGTGTTGACTTCGATCCACGCGGAGGCCATCCGTCCGCTGACGATGGAGCTGTCGCCGGGGACGAAACCAACCACGACCCGGGCCGGAAAGCCGAGTTGCCGAGCCATCAGCGCTGCGGTCACGGCGTATTGCTCTGCGTCACCGATCATCCGCTGCTCTGAAAGTAACTGGGTGATTCGGTCGGCGGAGTGCCCAGAGCGACTCGGTGGTTCGTCCGCGCTCGTGCCGTGGCTCACGTAGCCCGCGGCGCGCAGTGCGTCGATCATCGCGAGCAGCCGGTTGCCCTGACCGTCAACACCGTCGACGTAACGCTCGAGCACCGTCGTGAGCTCGGCCGGCACGGTCGAGAGTGGGGGAACCGCCGCGCCCCCTGCCGTTGCCGACGCTAGTTGCGCGTGACTCGGCTGCACCGGCAGCACCGCGTCGAGACGGTAGGAGTCTGCGCTGCTCAGCCCGCCAACGACGGCTCCCGTGCTCGCCGTGTCGTTGTAGTAGAAGGCGTCGCCGAGCTGCGCGGACCGCCCTCCCGCAAAACTCACCTGGACAAACTTGCCCGCTGTCGGCAGCCAGACACCGGAATAGGCATCGATCGCAATGTCGAGCGACACCCGCTCGCCCTCGATCGTTGACTGGTCGAAGCGGTACGGCACGCGCGTGAACGAGCCGGATTCGCTCGCGACCGCGGCACTACCGACGGCGTACACCACTCCGTCATAGCTATCGAGGGTGGCAAGCCGGATGCGACCATCACTCGGCAGGCCAGTGACCGTGAAAAGCACCGTGTCCTTCGACTCCGGGCTGAAGTAGTGGCGAAAACCGGCAAGCGGGCTCGAGTAGCTGCGCGGATCAAAGGGCTGATCGACCAGGGAGCGCAGCACTACTCGCTCCGCGGACGGCGGAACGAGTGTCGCCGCCCCAACCGCGGCCACCGCCGCTATTGTGATGACGGCGAGGCCGCCGACGGCCCGCCGCACGAAGACGAGTGCATCACTTCTGCGGCGGCGAAATCCTCTCTGCGCCATCAGCCAGAGGAGGGTTACTGCGAGCAGGGAGAGCGCGACGAGAGCCGAGCCGGTGACCTCGCGCGGGCCGAAAACCAAACCGATCGCGGTGGCGAGAACCGGCACGACGGCGGCCAGCTCCCCCCGGCGCGAGCGCAGCGCGAGGGTCAGCGCGATTACCGGTGAAACGAGAAAAACCACGAGGGCGGGCACGAGAAGTGCCTGATAGCTTCCGACCGGGAGCGTGATGGTGAGCAGCTGTTTCCAACCGAGCGCCACCCCGGCAAACAAGTCGAGCAGTCCAGCCGGTGTTGGCAGCACGTTCCCCGCGACCGAGGAGGGAACCGCGAGCTGCACGCCCACCAGCGCGAAGGTCACGACGACCGCGGGAACGACGATTGCAGATGGCCACCGAAATCGGGCACCGA
>JANONY010000344.1:0-2854 GCA_031421055.1 Actinomycetes bacterium
GCTGCGGTGGTCTGGGGAACTGTCATGCGCTTCGATCCTGTGAGCGGGCGGATGTGGAAATTGCCAGCGCCGCGATCGAATCGGCGGCGATGTCCATGACTGTAGTCGCGGCCTCACGGTCGTGGTTCGCAAGCCAAGCGAGTGTCAAGCCGTCGGTGTAGGTGACGAGGACGTGCGCCACCTCATCGATCGGGCGACTCCACACAATGTCGGAGTTGACAGCAGCCGCGTTGAGCAGTTCTGTTGCGGCCTCGTAGTACTTCGCCCACTGGCGCTTCGGCAGCGTCCCTAGCGCGGGCGCGCGCATCGCGAAGAGCATGAGCTCGAGCAAGACGCGCTCGTGCTCTGAGTCGGCGACCATGGTCTCAAAAAAGGCCTGCAGGCCATCGCGCAGGGTTGTGCGAATGTCGGTGCCGAACCGAATGCTCGAGAACGCGGCAACAGTCTGGTTCTCGACCACGTAGGCGATGAGTTCTTCCATCATCTCGTCGCGGCTTGCGAAGGCATAGTGGAAGCTCGCGAGCGGCATCCCCGCCTCGGCGACGATCGCGCGCGTGGTTGCGCCGGGCACACCCGTTTCGGCGATAACCCGCAGCGCGGCTTCGACGATCGCCAGGCGACGGTCTGTCGACGACATGCGTGCCATGGTGGCGCCCCCTGTGCTACTGGGTCATCCGTCCCAGTCGCCTGACCAAGAGTGCCGCATGTCAGCGTTCAGTGCAAGCATCTATTCATGACAACGGTTCTTCTGTTTCACTCGGTGCTCGGCATTCGGCAGGGCGAGCGCGACGCTGCGGCGCGACTGCGCGCGGCCGGCCACGACGTCGTGCTGCCTGACCTGCTAGACGGAAAGGTCTTCGACACCTACGACCCCGCGATGGCGCACGCCGATGAGCTGGGCGAGGCACTGTACGCGAAAGGCTTCGCTGCCGCTGCCGGCCTGCCCGACGGGTTCATCGTCGCCGGGTTCTCGTTGGGTTCTGGAGTGGCAACCCGGGTTGCAACCGTTCGCTCGGTCTCGGGCGTGCTGCAGTTCTCTGGAGTCAATATCGTCGAGTGGTTCGGCCCAGAGGCCACGTGGCCAGCGGGCGTCGACTCGCAGAGCCACCAGATGCTCGACGATCCGTTTCGGGATCCCGTGGAGCAGCAGGCCCTCGCCGACGTCTCGGACGCCGGTGGCACCCTCGAAATCTTTGACTACCCGGGCAGCGGGCACCTGTTCACCGACCCGACCCTGCCCGACGAGTACGCCGCCGAGGCGACGGAGCTCATGTGGTCACGGGTGCTGCCGTTCGTGAGCGCTCGCGGCTAGTGCGAACGCGCGGGGCTAGTGCGAACGCGCGGGGCTAGTGCGAACGCTCGCGGCTAGGTCAGCGGTGCCCCGGGTGGGGGTCGAACCCACACTGTAGCGATTTTAAGTCGCCTGCCTCTGCCATTGGGCTACCGAGGCGCGGTGGAGCTATGAGCGAAGGCGATTTCTCGCCTTCGCTCGACCCCAGCGCCGACGGCGTTACGCGCCGTCGGTCACCCGCGCAATACCAAACTACGCCTTCGGCCGGCTCGCAAACTGCTCAAAAGCCGCCCGCGGCGTCACAACGTCAGCAATCGACGCTGTGTCGCGCCCTAAGAAGACGTTGCCAACCCAGCCCACGATGACGCGGAGCTTGCGCTCCCAGGTCGGCATCGCGAGGCCGTGGTAGCCGCGGTGCATGATCCACGCCGCGAAACCGGTGACCGCGATCGGCCCGCGCTGGAAAACTCCGACACCGATGCCGAGGCCCGCGACGGCACCCTGGTTCTTGTGCGAGTACTCGACGGGCGCGTCGCCGCGCAGCACGCCGACAATGTTCTTGGCTAGCAATCTGCCTTGGCGAACGGCGTGCTGGGCGTTCGGCACGCAGAATCCGCCGATGCCACCGCCGGTAAGGTCTGGCACGGCGCTCACGTCGCCGGCCCCCCATGCCGATTCGACAACCTTGCCGTCAGCGGTGACGACGCGCAAGTCGGCCTGAACAGCGAGGCGACCGCGTTCTTCGACCGGGAGGTCGGTGTTGCGCAGCATGGGGCTCGCAATGACGCCCGCGGTCCAGACGATGAGGTCGGACTCGTAGACAAGTCCGTCGGACTGTTCGACCCGCCCGTCAACCGCCGAGATGAGCGTGGTGTCGAGGTGTACCTCGGCGCCGCGCTGAGCGAGGTTCTTGAGTACCCACAGGCTCGTCTTGAGCGAGACCTCAGGCATGATGCGCCCCATCGCCTCGATGAGGTGAAAGTGGGTGTCTTCGAACGAGATAGTCGGGTATTGGCGTACGAGGTAGCTCGCGAGGCTCCGCATTTCGGCGAATGCTTCGATACCGGCAAACCCACCGCCGACGACGACGAAGGTGAGCAAGCGATCGCGCTCTGGGCCAGCTGGCAGCAGGGCCGCCTTATCGAAGTTGGTGAGAATCCGGTCACGAACAGCGATTGCTTCTTCGATGTTCTTCATGCCGATGGCCTGGTCAGCAACGCCGGGGATCGGAAAAGTGCGCGACACAGAACCGGCCGTCATTACGACGATGTCGTACTCAAGCTCGTACGCGCTGCCGACGGCTGGAGTGACGGTCGCGGTCTTCTTCGCGTGGTTGATTCCACTGACCGGTGCGGTGACAATCTCGGTGCGCTTGAGGTGCCTGCGGTGTGGCACGAGCGCATAGCGCGGGTCGATCGATCCGGCGGCCACCTCTGGCAGGAACGGCTGGTACGTCATGTACGGGCGCGGGTCGACCATGGTGACGGTGGCCTCGGAACGCCTGAGGCGCTTCTCCAAATTCCACGCAGTGTAAAAACCGGCGTACCCGCCGCCAACGATCAA
>JANONY010000345.1:0-1676 GCA_031421055.1 Actinomycetes bacterium
CGCTCTTTCATCTAAACGCATGCGCCTCCACCCAAAGCATTTGGCGTACTTCGCCGACTATCTTCCGGAGGACCTACCGCCGGTGCTTGGCGTCCTCGCTAGCAAGTTGCGCGCACTGTAAACAGTGGAGTCTCTGGGGTGTGGCGCGGCGACTACTCTGTCCAGAAAGCAGCCGTTGTTGTGGGTGCGATCACGGCGATCGTCGTGGGCGTCGTCCCCGGAGCAAGCGCAACCAGAAGGGCGAAGCATGACAATCCCCGCCGCGGCCTACATCATCCTGATCGCGCTCGTGCTGATCGACATCATCACGAAGGATCAGTCGCAGATTCGCAACCTGCCGAAGGTGACCTGGGTGATCATGGTCATCTTCTTGCCGATCATCGGCACGATCGTGTGGTTCCTCGCCGGCCGCTCGTACCCGGAGCCGCGCGAGCACGTCAGCTTCGGAGACCCGCGGCGCGCTGAGGCCGCCATGTCGACGCGGTCGGTCGAGGATGAGCTGGCCAACCTCGACGCCGAAATTGCGTTCCATGAGAACGAGGCGCGAATCCGCCGGCTTGAGGCCGAGGTTGAGGCGAAGCGCAAGGGCGAAGCGGGGCGCTAGGGCGCCCCTCTGAAGTCGTGACTCTCGCCTTCGAGGAGGGGTTGCACACCCCAGAGGCGGTCTCCTGAAGTGTCACCCGACCCGTCTACAATCGGGGGCATGACCAACATCCAGATTCAGCAGGGGCCGTCCGGCTACGGCTGGATTGTCGTTGACGCACGCAAGTCTTCTGGTGGCTCGGTGCAGGCTGCTCCTCAGAACGCCAGTTCATCTGCAAAGCCCAGCAAGTAACGCACACGCGAGCAGGTAGCGGGCGACCTGCTCGCGTTGCTAGAGCTGCCCCAGCTGTAAGACGTGCCCACATATGTGTACACGTTTGCGGCTACAATCTCATTATGACCACAGCGACATCCTTCACCGTGCTCCCGAGCCGCGAGATTCGCACCGAGCTGCCCAAAGCCCTTGAGCGATTTCGAGCGGAGGGCATCACCGCCCGGCCCATCGTGTTTGG
Source organism: Actinomycetes bacterium (assembly GCA_031421055.1). Taxonomy (GTDB): domain Bacteria; phylum Actinomycetota; class Actinomycetes; order Actinomycetales; family Microbacteriaceae; genus Conyzicola. Next base: position 1,056 of record JANONY010000345.1, read on the forward strand.
TGCGCATCGCAAGCCTGAGGCTGTCGTCATCCCCTTCGAGCTTTACGACCGGCTGTTGCCGATCATCGAGGATCTCGAGATTGCGCAGCTCGTTCGCGAGCGCACCGCCGCAGGCCCGGCGACCCCGCTTGTGGAAACCGCCGAAAAGTTGGGAATTGATCTCAGTACCCTCTAGCGGTGGTGCTGTACCCCGGCTCAGTGATTGCCTATGTCGATGAATCGCAGATGCGGGGCACAGGTAGCGGTGGCACCTACTTCCTCGGTGCCACGATCGTCATTGACGCAACGGTTGCACCGGAGATGCGTGACGCGCTTGTTCGCCTCAAACCAAAAGCTCAAACGAAGCTGCACTGGTACGACGCGATAAGACCGCTTCGGCTCAAAACGATGATCGCCATCGCGTCGTTTGATGTCGACCATGTGGTCGTGGAGCATGGCACGCCCGCGGGCGAATCTCCAGAGCGCTCGCGAAGGTACTGCATCGAAAGGCTCATGCACGAACTTCAGGGGTTTGAGGTGAGTCAGGTTGTGTTCGAGTCGCGGGGGCCAGCCGATGATCGACGGAACATGAAGATGCTTGATTCGCTCCGATCGAAACACCAAGTTCGCGGGATTCGTTTC
>JANONY010000346.1:0-2524 GCA_031421055.1 Actinomycetes bacterium
CCTCTGCGACGACGAACAGCGACGACATCAGGTACTCGTCGCCGAGCTTGACTTCATAAACCTGCGTTCCTGTTGTGGGCTCAAGACGCCGCCGCAGCATGAGGTCGCCCATCGGCGTTGCGACGTAGTCGAGCTCTTCGAAGCGGGCGATCATGAGGTCTTGCTGACGAGTTGATGCGCGCGTTGGTGTGAGACGCCAAGCACTGTGCCGACATCGCGAAGGGGCACGTTGAGCTCGACGAGCGCTCGCGCAAGCTCGGCGGCGTCGCGGGTGGCTTGGCGCTCCAGCTCGGTTGCCTGCTTGCGCTCAGCTTCGATGCGATCCAGCCGCTCGCGCAAGTCGGTGATTGGGCCAACTGCCTGCACGTCTACCGTGACGTCGACATCGGCGAGCGGCACGTTGAGCGTCACGGCGATGAGCTCGCGGGCCATGAGTTCGGCGTCCGAAAGGCGGCGTGCCTGAGTCAGCCCGTTGATACCGCCGACCCGCACCATCCACCACTTGCCCTCGCGGGTGACGGTTGCTGTGTACTGCATGCTCAGAGAATAGTCCAATGTCGCTGGACGATTCTAGTCAATACTTCCTAGACGGATTCCTTCCTACAGTCAGTTACTGCCGCCGCACCCCACTCTCTGCCACACTCCTCCCATGGACATTGACTACTCCTCCCTCTTCGGCGCCGGCTTCCTGCTCGCCATCGTCATCCCGGTGCTCGCTGGCCTCATCGGCCTCTTCATCACCTACTGGGTCATTCGCAGTGCCGTTCGCGGAGGCATGCGCGACCACTTCAACTGGGTGGAGAAGAACGCGGCGCGCGCCGTGGCACCAACCGACCCGACCCCGTGAGCACCTCGTCGAAAGTCATCACCCTGCTGCTGCTCGTGGCGGCAGGTGTGGCACTGTACTTCACTTTCTCGCCAGAGAACGTCGCGCCGAGCGCGCCGCTGGTGCCCGGTGCATCCGGCGCAGCTGACGCAGCCCTAGCGATTCCGGATGCCGCCGAACCCGCCACCGTCAACTACGTTCACGACGGCGACACCATCTTTCTCGACACCCCACGTGACTCCGACCTCAAAGTGCGCCTGCTCGCGATCGACACCCCCGAGATCGACACCCCATCGATCGGCACCGACGCGATCGGCGACGACGCGGAGTGCTTCGGCTACGAAGCCCGTGACTACCTGCGCGACACCCTTCCCGGCGGCTCGACCGTCTACACCCTGGCCGACACCGACGAGACGGACCAATATGGACGCGCCCTGCTCTTCATCTGGACGCAAGACGGCACCTTCATCAACCTTAACCTCGTCGCTTCCGGCTACGCGGAGGCAGTCTTCATCGGCAATAACCTGCTCTACGAAGACGAGTTCGAGGCGGCGGAGGATGCGGCTCAGGCGGGGTCGTTGGGGCGGTGGGGGGCGTGTTGAGCTAGTTCGCTGCCAGAATCAGGCATGGACTCTGACTTCTTCGCATCCCCTGGCTTCGGCGCATACTTTTCCGTCGTGGCTGTCATTGTCGGTTGGCTGATTAGCGTCTTCATCCTGTACGCCATCATCCGCGACGGAGTGGCTCACGGACTGCGCAAGCACCAGCTCTGGATGGAGAAGCGGTACGCGCCCGGGACAACTTCCGCGTACGAGCCGATCACTCCGCCGCGGCCGTAGGTCAGGGCACTCGGGGTGCCGGGCGGTACAGCTCGAGCTTTCCGACAGTGAGGTTGATTGCGCCTGAGGGGTCTCGCCGGGCTCGACCACCCCCGTCGTGGAGCCAGGCGAGATGAGTTATTAGGCCCTGTTGGCGCCCACGGAATTCGCTCCGCCGAACGCGAGGATCAGGTAGCCGACGAGGTTGAAGACCACGAGGCCGAAGAAGCCGAAGACTCCTGATTTGCCGAAGTTCTTCGCCAGACCAAGCGCCACGATGATGTAGACGACGATGTTGACGATCGGAACGAGCAGCAGGAGAAACAACCACGGGTTCTTGCCGCTGATCTTGACCAGCTGGTAGATGTTGACCAGCGGGATGATCGAGAAGATGCCGGGCACGCCAGCCTTCGAGAAGATGCGCCAGAGCGAGATGATCATCACGACGGTAACGATGCCGCCAACGATGTAGCCGACGGTGGGGTCGCCCTGAGTCGAGTATTCGAATTCCATTTGTTCTCCTGTTTGTAGTTGGCCCGCGTGAGCGTGGCGAGACTCACGCTAGGGGTGCCGGGGCCGCGTGCGGTGCTTCTGGGTGCCCCCACTTCGGGAACGACGCGAGAGACTAGAGCATGCTCGACCCGACCTGGCGGCTCACGCCCTGGCTTCTCACCGTTGTGCTCGTGGCACTGCTCGCGGTGCTTGCGGTGCGCGCGCAACGCCGCGACCGACGCGAGTACCAGCGCTTCAAGCGCTACCGCTCCACCGTGCGAAGGCAGGCGATGTATCGCCGCTGGCTTGTGCAGTCGTTCGTGACTTTTGGTGCAATCGCGGTGGTGTTACTGGTGTTGGCGTGGCAGCACATCCCGCTGCTTCTTGA
>JANONY010000347.1:0-2117 GCA_031421055.1 Actinomycetes bacterium
CTACTCGCTCCGCTCGCAGCAGGCCAGCGAACTCGTACGCGTGTTGTCTGAGCACACGCACGTGCCCGAGGGCGCGGGTTGGGGCGTTTTTCTGCGCAATCACGACGAGCTCACCCTCGAAATGGTGACCGAGGAATACCGCCAAGCGATGTACGGCTGGTACGCCTACGACCCGCGGATGCGCGTCAATGTCGGAATCCGCCGTCGCCTTTCTCCGCTGCTCGACAACAGTCGCGCCGAGTTGGAGCTCGCGCACGCGCTGCTGTTCTCGCTGCAGGGTTCGCCGTTTCTGTACTACGGCGACGAGATCGGCATGGGCGACAACATCTGGCTGCCCGACCGTGATGCCTCGCGCACGCCAATGCAGTGGACCCCAGACCGCAACGCCGGGTTCTCAACGGCCGACCCTGGCAAGCTCTACCTTCCCGTTGTGCAGTCGCTCGTGTACAACTACCACCACGTCAACGTGGAGTCCCAGCTTGCCCAGTCGCGCTCGTTGCTGCAATGGATCCGCAACGTCATCCACGTGCGCAAACTGCACCCGGCGTTCGGACTCGGCACTCTTCGCGTGGTCGAGACGAACCACGAATCGGTACTTGCCTTCATCCGCGACTACGAGGGATCCGGCGGGCAGTCTGGCGATTCAGCCGAGACCGTGCTGTGCATCTTCAGCTTCGCCCACAATCCAGCGACGGCGCAGCTGACCGCGCCAGAGCTGGCCGGACGCGAATTGCGTGACCTGTTCGGCGGCGGCAGTTTTCCGAGTTTCGACGCGGAAGGTCGGGTCGAAATCACCTTAGGCACGCAGGGCTTCTACTGGCTACACGTGCGCGGCGGGCGAGTCGTCGCGAGCGGGTCGTAGCCTCGTCGGGGGTCGGCGGTATCCTGACCGCATGAGCAACCCCTGGTTTCACACTCTCGGCGTCTTCGATCTAGAGACCACCGGCATTGACGTCACGACGAGCCGCATCGTCTCTGCGCACGTCGGGGTGATCGGGCCAGACGGAGCGGTGCTCGAACAAACCGACTGGCTCGCCGACCCTGGCGTGGAGATTCCAGAGCAAGCCACCGCTGTGCACGGCATTACGACAGAGCGCGCGCGCGCAGAGGGTCGCCCGGCTGCAATTGTTGTTGGCGAGATCGTGGCGGCGCTAGCGAGCCTGTTCGACCGCGGCATCGCGGTGACAATTTACAACGCCCCGTACGATCTCAGCCTGCTCGCCAACGAGGCGCGGCGGTACGGCCTCTCTCCGCTGAGCGAACCGGCGCCGGTTATCGACCCGCTGATTCTCGACAAGGCGGTCGACCGCTTTCGCAAAGGCAAGCGCACGCTCGAAGCGGCGGCGCTGCACTACGGCGTCGACCTCACCGACGCGCACACCGCTGGCGCGGATGCGGTTGCCGCCGGCCGCGTGGCGCAGGCTCTCGCTCAGAAGTTTGCGGCAGAGCTGGCGATCGAGGCCGCTGAGCTCCACGCGAAACAGATTGCCTGGGGCGCAGAACAGGCCGCGAGTTTTCAGGAGTACATGCGTCGCGCGAAGGATCCCGCGTTCGTCGCGGAGGGCTCCTGGCCGGTGCGCTGACGCTTCGTTTTCCCGAAGCAGCTCGCTGCCCCTCTGTCCCGTGCTCGCGTTGATACCGCTTTGGCTCGTCGCGTCCTGGCTCCTGCCGACGGATGATCCCCTGGTGCACCAAAAGCTCGCCTGGCTCTTCGTGCCATACGTCGTGATTGCGATCGGGAGTGCAGAGACACCGTTTTTGCGTCGCGCTAGCCGCTGGGGCGACCTGTCGTACGGAATCTACCTGTGGGGCTTTCTCGTTCAGCAAATCCTGATCTCACAACTCGGCATCGTGCCGCCGCCTGTGAACATCGTTCTCGTCGCGGCCCTCACCGCGCTCGCCGCGTTCGCCTCGTGGCACTTGGTCGAGAAGCGCGCTTTGCGGTTGAGACCCCGCGCGCCCGCGGCCGCCCCTTAACGACGAAAGGCCCGACCGAAGTCGGGCCTTTCGTGACATAGCTGCTACTTGCTGAAGCCCTTGTAGCGCGCGTTGAACTTCTCGACGCGGCCGGCCGAGTCCATGATGCGCTGCTTGCCCGTGTAGAACGGGTGCGAGGC
>JANONY010000348.1:0-5062 GCA_031421055.1 Actinomycetes bacterium
GCAATGATGATGACGAAGAGCAGCTCCATTAGGCCACGAATCCAACCCGACGACCCGACTCGGAGCCGATCTCGATGTACGCGAAACTTGTCGAAGGCACGAGGAAAAGTTTGCCCTTGCTGTCGGTCAACTTGATCAGGCGCGAGCCTTCTTCGAGGCCGGCGGCGACCAGGGCCTCGACTTCAGCGGCCGTCTGCGACGACTCGAAGCTGATCTCACGGGGGCTGTTGGTGATACCGATGCGAATGTCCACGAGAGAAAGAGTACGACAAAGCGCACTGGCCGGCTCGCCCGTTCACTCTGCGCTGAATTCTGCGCTGAATTCTGCCCACGCTGAGCGCCAGTGCGACCTCGCACTGTCTGCGCCAACGACTACCGTTGGCGCATGGTGATCCGCGGGTTCGAACGAGCGCAGGATGCGCCGTCTGAGATCCCGAAGCTTGACACGTCGCAGTCTCGCGTGATCGCTCTAGACGACTCTGCCTGCGCTTCGGTCATCGGCGCGCCGGGCAGCGGCAAGACTCTCACCGCGGTAGAACTCGTTGCAGACCGGGTCGTGAACCGCGGCTGGGATCCCGACGAGCTTGTCGTGCTCACACCGAGCAGAGCCGGCGCATCGGCGCTTCGCGATCGCATCGCGCGCCGGCTTGACCGACCGAGCAACGGGCCGCTCGCCCGCACGGTCAATTCGCTCGCCTTCGAAATCGTGACGGAGGCAGCACGGCACGCTCGGGTGCCGGTGCCGCGGCTCGCGACCGGTGGTGACCAAGACGCCGACATCAGTCAGTTGCTGCGCGGCCACGCCGATGATGGCAGTGGCCCGCAGTGGCCGGAGCCGCTCACCGCTGACGTGCGAGCACTTCGAGGGTTTCGCACCGAGTTGCGTGAGCTGATGGCGCGCGCCACCGAGTACGGCATCGCCCCCGATGCTCTGCGCGAACTCGGTCGCAGTTCTGGGCACCCGGAGTGGGTGGCGGCGGCCGACTTCATCTCCGAGTACCTGACCGTTGTGGCCACCTCGCGCGAGCATCAGCTCGACCCATCAGAGCTCGTGCGGTTCGCGGTCGCCGCGCTCGACAGCTATGCCGGCGAGCGCGTGTCGCGGCTGCGCCTGGTGATCGTCGATGACCTGCAAGAGGCGACGGAGTCGACCCTCGCCTTGCTGCGTGCGTTGGGCAAACGGGGCATCGCAATCATCGCGTTCGGTGATCCCGACGTCGCGGCCAACGCGTTTCGCGGCGGAGAGCCAGACGCACTCGGCCGACTCGCAAGCGTGCTTGAGCTCGAGAGCGTGCACTCGATCGTGCTCAGCAACGTGCACCGGCAGTCGCCCGCGCTTCGCGAGTTCACGTCGCGCATCACCCAGCGCATCGGTACCGCGGCGGCCGGCTCCCAACGAGCGGCGATTGCCCTCGCCCCGGAGGCGGATGTGCCGCCGATTCTCACCGTCGAAGCACCAACTCCCGCGCGGGTTTGGGCCTCGACCGCCCGACTGCTTCGCGAGCACCACCTTCTGCGCGGCGTGCCGTGGTCGCGCATGGCGGTCGTGCTGCGTTCTGGCGCCGCCGTCGCGCCCGCGGCGAGAGCGCTCGCACTCGCCGAGGTTCCGACGAGAACCTCGGTCGGTGGCCGCCCACTGCGCGACGACCATGCGGCCCGCGCTCTGCTGACGGTGGTTGACGTCGGCACTGGTCGTTCACCGCTGAGCGCCGAGCTAGCCAACGACATTCTGCTCGGACCGTTCGGCGGCATCGATCGACTCGGGCTTCGGCGCTTGCGTCTCGCGCTGCGCGCGGAAGAGATTGCCGGTGGCGCGAATCGCGGCGCCGACGTGTTGCTGGTCGAGGCGCTCGCGGCACCCGGCCGTTTCGCGACGATCGACCACCGGGTCGCGAGGCAGGCCGACCGCGTTGCCGGACTGCTCGCCGCTCTGCGCGAGAGCGCAGAGCGAGGGGCGACGATCGAAGAACTGCTGTGGCTCGCGTGGGACGCTAGCGGGCTCGCGAGTACCTGGTTCGATCACGCACTCGCAACGGGAATCGTCGCCGACGAGGCCAATCGTCACCTCGACGGCGTTGTCGCACTCTTCACCGCCGCGAAGCGCTTCGTCGAGCGTGAGCCGGCCTCGCCAGCATTGGCCTTTCTCAGCAATGTGCTCGACGCCGAGGTGCCGGAAGACACGCTCTCGCCCCAACCGACGAGTGACACCGTGTTCGTCACGACCCCGCCGGGTGTCGTCGGGCTCGAATATGACGTCGTGGTGATCGCTGGCGTGCAAGACGGTGCGTGGCCCAACCTCCGGCTTCGGGGCTCACTGCTCAACTCGCAAGAGCTGGTGCGCGTTGTGACCAACGTCGACTCGTCCACGCTCAACGAGCGCAGCGCTGTGCTCGGCGACGAGTTACGCATGTTCGCACTCGCCGCGTCGAGGGCCACCGCGCAAGTCATCGTGTCGGCGGTCGTCAACGACGACGAAGCTGGCAGCGTTTTCTTTAGCCTGATTCCGGCGACGGCTACTCGCGCCGACGTTTCGAGTCAGGCACCGCTGTCGTTGCGCGGCATCACGGGGCGGCTGCGACGCGAGCTCACGGCGCCGGGGCGCGCGACGCGTGAGAGGGATGCTGCGGCATCCGCCCTCGCAAGGCTGGTGGCAGAAAAAGTGCCTGGCGCGGATCCCCGTGACTGGCACGGTCTCGTCGAGCCTTCGACGAGCGAACCGCTGTTTGGCGACTCCGACCCGATTCCCGTCTCACCGTCTCAACTCGCGCGCGTCGAAGATAGCCCGGTTGACTGGTTCATCGAGTCGATCTCCGGGTCCGAACCCTCGACGGCGATGGCGGTCGGCACGATCGTGCACTGGGCGATGGAGCACGCGACAGACCCGAGCATCGACACCGTCTGGGCGATGATCGAGAGTCGCTGGCCAGAGCTCTCGTTCGAAGCCCCGTGGATGGCCGAGTTTCAGAAGCGGGCAACGCGAGTGCTCGCCGCCGGCGTTGCCGAGTACCTCAGCGACTTCGAGCGCGACGGTAGTGCACTCGTGGCGGCCGAAAGGCGCTTCACTCTCGAGATCGACCGGGCGAGAGTCAATGGCTCAATTGACCGGGTCGAGCGCGCGCCAGACGGCGCCGTCGTGATCGTCGACCTCAAGACCGGCGCAGCGCTGACGAAACAGATCGAGATCGACGCCCACCCGCAACTTGGTGCCTATCAGCTGGCCTATGCAGACGGTGTGCTCGACGAGTTTCTCGAGCCGTTTGGCGAACACCGCGGCGGTGGCGCCAAGCTGCTCTTCGTCAAGAAGGGTGTGCGCGGCAAGGCCTATCGCGAGGCGGTGCAGGCCGTGCTCACGCACGAGCAGCTCGAGGGTTTTCGCACGCGCATTCGCCAGGCGGCTGCGCTCATGGCCGCGGCGGAGTTTCGCGGCGAGATCGCGATCGACGTGCGCGCGCCGGGTGCAGGCGCGAGACTGCTGCACCGGGTAAAGGCGGTGCCGAGTGACTAGCGCGGTCGAGATCGCCGAGGCGCTGTCGCTTCCGCGCCCAACGGTGCAGCAGGCCGCGATTATCGAGGCGCCGCTGACCCCAGCCCTCGTGGTCGCCGGTGCTGGCAGCGGCAAGACCGAGACGATGGCCAACCGCGTGCTGTGGCTGCTTGCCAACGGGCACGTTGAGGCGAACCAGGTGCTCGGCTTGACCTTCACGCGGAAGGCGGCGGGGGAGCTGGCTGCGCGCATCCGACAGCGGGTCTCACAGCTCGCAGATGCCGGGCTCGTTCCTAGCGGCTACGACGAGTTCGACCCGCCCGTCGTCGCCACCTACAATTCGTTCGCCAACACGATCTACCGCGACCACGCCGCGCTACTCGGTCGCGAGAGCGACGGTGCGGTGCTTGGCGAGGCCTCGGCGTGGCAACTGGCCCGCGGGGTCGTCGTGGCGAGCGACGACGAGAGACTCGCCGGGCTTGGTAAGAGCGTCGACACGGTTACCAAGGCGGTGCTCTCGCTCAGTCACGCGCTGAGCGAGAACGTCGTCGACCCCGAACGGGTTATTGCCATGGGCGAGCAATTCGCGGCGCTCGCTGAACTGCCGACCGACCGCTTCGAACGTGCGGAGGCGCTCTCGCTCGCCGCAACCGTAGGCGCTCTGCCCGTGCTCACCAGGCTCGCCGAACGCTTCGCGGCGGCGAAGGCGAGCCGCGGACTCGTCGAGTACTCCGATCAGGTGGCTCTCGCGCTCGAGATTGTGCGCCGCGCGCCAGCGGTTGGCGCCGACCTGCGCGATCGGTTCGCCGTGATCTTGCTCGACGAGTACCAAGACACCAGCGTCGTTCAGACGTGGTTGCTCTCGCAGATCTTCGCTGGCCGCCCGGTGATGGCCGTTGGCGATCCCCACCAGTCAATTTACGGATGGCGCGGAGCAAGTTCGGCAAACCTCGAACAGTTCGCGAAGCAGTTCGGCGACGGCGACGCCCAGCACTTCGCGCTGAGCACGAGTTGGCGCAACGGGCACCGAATATTGGATGTGGCCAACGCCCTCGTGCGGCCCCTCGCCGCGCTCACCAGGGTGCCGGTCGTGCAACTCGAACCCGGCCCGGTGGCGACTGCACTTCCGGTCAGCGTGATCGTCGAAGAGAGAGTGACAGAGGAGGCGGAGGCGGCTGCCCTCTGGCTCAAAGAACGCCTAGTGCCGAACGCCGCCGGCGCGCTGCCGAGCGCGGCGATGTTGTTTCGCGCGCGCTCGACGCAGCGCTTTTTCATCGACGCGCTGCGCCTGCACAAAGTGCCCTTTCACGTGCTCGGCATCGGGGGACTGATGGCCGAGCCCGAGATTGCTGATCTCGTGTGCGCACTCTCGGTGGTGAGCAACCCCGCAGCCGGGTCGGAGTTGGTGCGGCTGCTCGCCGGCTCCACGTGGCGCATCGGGGTCGCCGACCTGCACGCGCTCGGCCGGGTGGCATCCTGGCTTCGCGATCGCGACTCCCGCCAACAGCCGCTCGAGCACGACGTGCGCGAAGCCCTGCGCTCCTCGGTCGCCGATGGCGAGGGCGGATCGATCGTCGA
>JANONY010000349.1:0-4999 GCA_031421055.1 Actinomycetes bacterium
GGCCACGTTCCACCTTGAAACGGAAGACGCTCAGGTCGTCCTCTACTGGCGTCGTATCGGTGACCATTCGATCTACGACGAGCCATAAGGAACATACGTTCTTCATGTCTGCGTGAGTGCAGAATCTTTGTACTGGGTATCTTTGTACGAATAAATTTAAGAGGGCCAGGCCGCAGCGATCTCATTGCGCACCTCGCCGAGCAGGCGCGGTACCGCCTTGGTACCCGCAATGATCGGGAAAAAGTTCGAGTCGAGTGCCCAGCGCGGCACGAGGTGCTGGTGCAGGTGCTCGGCGATGCCAGCACCGGCGATGCGGCCCTGGTTCATGCCGATGTTGAAGCCGTCGGCGCTCGAGACCTGAGAGATCACGCGCATCGCGATCTGGGTGAGGCTGCCAATCTCGGCGACCTCCTCTGCCGTTGCCTCGTCATAGGTCGCCACGTGACGGTACGGGCACACCAGAAGATGGCCGCTGTTGTATGGATACAAGTTGAGCAGCACGTAGGCGTGCTCGCCGCGGGCGACGATGAGCGCCTTCTCGTCGTCGACCGTCGGCGCGATACAGAACGGGCAGGCGTCGCCGGCGGGCTGCTGCCCCGTCTCGATGTAGACAAGCCGATGCGGGGTCCAGAGCCGTTGAAAAGCGTCAGGTACGGCAGCAAAGTCGCCCGAACGCTCGACGCCCTCGTGTTCCGTGCCGTCGTAGTCGCGCATTACACCTGTGCTTTCGAAGCAATCGCATCGAGAATACGATCAACAGCTTCATCTACCGGCACACCGTTCTCCTGGTGCCCGTCGCGGTAACGGAAGCTCACGGCATTCGCCGCGCGATCCTCTTCACCGGCAATGAGCTGGAATGGAACCTTCTGAAGGGTGGCGTTGCGGATCTTCTTCGGCATCCGATCGCTCGAAAGGTCGATCTCGGCGCGTACCCCGCGTGCCTTGAGTCGGGTGATGATCTCGCCGAGATACTCTTCGTACTGCTCGGCGACCGGGATGCCGACCACCTGCACCGGCGACAGCCAGACCGGAAAAGCCCCGGCATAGTGCTCGAGCAGAATCGCGAAAAAGCGCTCGATCGAGCCGAGCAACGCGCGGTGGATCATTATCGGCTGCTGCCGAGTGCCGTCGGCAGCGGTGTACTGCAGGTTGAATCGCTCCGGCTGGTTGAAATCGAGTTGTACGGTCGAGAGTTGCCAGGTGCGGCCAATCGCATCCATCGCCTGTACCGAGATCTTCGGCCCGTAGAAGGCTGCACCGCCCGGGTCGTCGACGAGGGTGAGGCCAGACTCTGTGCCGGCTTGGCGAAGGGTTTCGGTCGCCTCCTCCCACTGCTGGTCGGTGCCAACAGACTTCTCTGGATCGCGGGTCGACAGTTCGAGGTAGAAGTTGTCGAGTCCGTAGCCGCGCAGCGTTTCAAACACGAAGTCGAGCTGGCTCTTGATCTCGTCTTTCACCTGCTCTGGGGTCACGTAGATGTGGGCGTCATCCTGAGTGAGACCGCGCACACGGGTGAGCCCCTGCAGGGTGCCGCTCTTCTCGTAGCGGTAGACCGTGCCGAACTCCGCGAGACGCAACGGTAGCTCGCGGTAACTGCGACCGCGAGCGTCGAAGATCAGATTGTGGAACGGGCAGTTCATTGGTTTGAGGTAGTAGTCCTGCCCTTGGCGAATGACGTGGCCGTCGTCGTCGTGCTCCTCGTCGAGGTGCATCGCAGGGAACATGCCGTCTTTGTACCACTGCAGGTGACCACTGGTCTCGAACAGCGTTCCTTTGGTGATGTGCGGCGAGTACACCTGCTCATAGCCGTGCGCGATGAGGCGCTCGCGCATGAAGTTCTCGATCTCGGCGCGAACGACACCGCCCTTGGGGTGAAACACCGCGAGCCCGGAGCCGATCTCGTCCGGGAACGAAAACAGATCAAGCTCTTGGCCGAGTTTGCGGTGATCGCGTTTCGCGGCCTCTTCTTGGCGGGCTTGGAACTCGCGAAGCTCGTCTTTCGTGGGCCAAGCGGTGCCGTAGATGCGCTGCAGTTGCTTGTTCTTCTCCGAGCCGCGCCAGTAGGCAGCTGCGCTTCTCGTCAGCGCGTATCCGTTGCCGATCTGGCGCGTGCTCGGAAGGTGCGGGCCGCGGCACAGGTCTTTCCAGTAGACCTCGCCGGTTTTGGCGTCGACGTTGTCGTAGATGGTTAGTTCGGCTCCCCCGACCTCGACTGACTCGTTGTCGGCGCCTGCACCCTTGAGCCCAATCAGCTCGAGCTTGTACGGCTCGTTGGCGAGCTCAGCGCGGGCCTCATTTTCGGTGACGACGCGGCGTACAAAGCGCTGGCCCTGCTTGATGATGCGCTCCATCGCTTTATCGATGGCCTTGAGGTCTTCGGGGGTGAACGGGGTCTCAACGTCGAAATCGTAGTAGAAGCCGTCGGTGATGGGCGGGCCGATGCCGAGCTTCGCCGCCGGGTTGATCGACTGCACTGCTTGCGCAACGACGTGCGCGGCCGAATGACGCAGGATGTTGAGCCCGTCAGCTGAATCGATCGTGACGGGCTCGACGGTGTCTTTGTCGGTCACTGTCGTGGCGAGATCTTTCAGCTCACCGTTGACGCGCATGGCGACAATGCTGCGGTCCTGAAAGAGGTCGAATCCGGTCTTAGGCACGCCTCAACTTTAGCGGCGCGCCGAGAGCGGGCCTGCCCGCCGCCGTCGCCGTACGAAAACGCAGGACTTTCGACTCGAACTCGCGCCGACCGTGCCGCAAACGATAAATCGGATGCGAAAGTCCTGCGTTTTCGTTCGAGCCGACAGACTAGACGGCGGCGTCGGGTTCGCGCGCCATCGCCGCGGCGATCAAACTCTCGAGCATCCGGAGGTCGACGTCGCTCAGCCGCTTCACGTAGATGCACCCTTTGCCGATGGTGTGCTTGCCCAGCGTCTCGACGAATCCGCCTTCGACGTAGGCGCCGTGAAGCCCGTACAGGCTCTGCGTGGCCTTCCGCGGCGAGAACGCGAGCACTGGCCAGTCGCCGCTGCTGCTTCTGCCCTTGTAGCGGTAGCTGCCGAACCCGACGATGGATGTGCCCCACATGACCGCGGGAAACCCAGACACTCGCTCCATGAGCTCGCGAATCACGACGGCATCGGCCCGGCGAACCGGGTCTTCAACGCTCGCGATGTACGCATCGACGCTCAGGTCATTCGCCCTGGTCTTGATTTCTGCCATGCCCGGATTCTACGAACGCTTGTCCGCATCTCGCTACGCGTTACACGCCTTTGAGCGGCAGGACAAGGTACTCCTACGCCTTCGAGTTCACTTGGAACGTCCGGCTTAGTTCGAGCGCCGCTTCCTCGGTCGCAAAGCGCCGCGCGCGGGCGATGCTGGGATCGAACCAGCGTGACCGCTGCAACGGTTGCGAAGTGTTCCGATTCACCCGCGATGTGTGAGGCCGCCGGCTCGAGGCCGGTGGTGCTGCTTGTTAACGACGAAGACCCCGGGTTTAGCCGGGGTCTTCGTCGTGTCGTGGGCGGTTCTGGGATCGAACCAGGACAATTCGTTTAGTGCGATTGCATCGCAATCGCACGATTTGTCAGGTCGCCGGCTCGAGCCCAGTGCTGTTTGCTTGTTAACGATGAAGACCCCCGGCCGTGGGCCGGGGGTCTTCATCGTTGCAGTGGGCGGTACTGGGATCGAACCAGCGACCTCTTCCGTGTCAGGGAAGCGCGCTACCGCTGCGCCAACCGCCCGCTAACTATTTAGTTGTGGAGTCGCTCCGAAAAACGACTTCCGAGGTGACGACCGGATTTGAACCGGTGTACACGGCTTTGCAGGCCGTTGCCTCGCCTCTCGGCCACGCCACCGCGCGCGGGATGCACCAGAAAGCCTAAAAGACGGGCACCGACACTTCCCACTCGAGCGGATGACGAGATTCGAACTCGCGACCCTCACCTTGGCAAGGTGATGCGCTACCACTGCGCCACATCCGCATTGCTCGCATTTCTGCGTGCGTAGATGACCCTATCCGATCATTGCGGTGCGGGCCAATTCTGTGACGGCCGTGTTGCGAAGCTATGGCAAGATTGGTGCCGTAGGGCGATTGGCGCAGTTGGTAGCGCGCTTCCTTCACACGGAAGAGGTCATCGGTTCGAGTCCGGTATCGCCCACGATGACCATGCAATCAACCAACAGTGAGAGTGTCGTCGTCACGGGGGCCTCCACCGGCATCGGCCGCGCAACCGTCGATGAGCTCGTCGCACACGGCTTTCACGTCTGGGCCGCAGTTCGAAAGCAATCGGATGCCGACGAATTGACCACACAGCACGGCACCGCCGTCACCCCCCTGCTTCTCGACCTCCTCGACCATGCGTCGGTGCGAGCTGCTGGCGAAAGAGTATGCGCAGCCGGCCCCCTACGGGCGCTCGTGAACAACGCTGGTGTCGCGCTTCCCGCTCCGCTCGAGGTGATTCCGATCGACGTTTTCGAGCGCCAACTCGACATCAACGTGGTCGGTCAGTTGCTCATGACCCAAGTGATGCTGCCCGCGCTGCTTGCTCACGGCAACGCGCGAATCGTGTTCATCGGCTCGATCAGCGGGCGAATAGCTGGCCCGGTGCTCGGGGCATACAACGCGTCGAAGCACGCTGTTGTGGCGCTCGCGGACACCTTGCGGGCCGAACTCGCGCCCTACCGCGTTCGGGTGAGCCTGATCGAGCCGGGTGTGATTGCGACTCCCATTTGGAGCACAGCTGCCGCGGCGGGCTCCGACATGATGGCGTTGATGCCGCAGGGGCACCCTCGCTACGCCGCGCAGATCGCCGGAGCCCGCAAGAGCGCACAGAATGGCAGTACGGGCGCCCCTGCGGCGATCGTGGCCAGAGCCGTGCGCCGCGCGATTGTCAGTGGTCGGCCGCGACCACGACACGTTGTCGGCTCTGACGCGCGCCTCGTCGCCGCCCTGGTGCGACTGCTGCCGTTCCGTGCCGTCTATCGCATGACCGCAGGGCGC
>JANONY010000350.1:0-5465 GCA_031421055.1 Actinomycetes bacterium
CGAGCAGCTCGTAGGTGCCGTCTTCAAGCACGTCGGTGTAGAAGCCGAAGGCGCTGCCGTCAGCCGGCACGGCCCAGACCTCTGCGCTTTCGAGCGGGAAGTCGCCGTAGAAGACGGTGCCAGAGATGACGACGAAGTCCACAGGGTTGAGCGCGATGTCGCCGTAGTTGTAGTCCTGCTCCGCGGCACTCGTGAACGGGGCGTCGGGTACGCCAAGGCCTCCGCGTAGGAACGTGGGCACGAACGCGTTGCTGCCGTCTGCAGGCTCGATCAGCACTGAGTAGTCGCCGGCCAAACCGACGCCGGGGGCTTCGAAGTAGCCGAACTCGTCAATTTCGACGGTGATCCACGGCTCTGCCGCGTCCCACACATCACTGCAGCCGCACTCGGCGAACACCGTTGCGGTTGCGCCGATCATGCCGGGATCCCAGTCGGTGATGGTGCCAGTCACATTGCCGTATCGCAAAGGCACGAGGTCGCCGAGGTCGGCGCCGCCCACGATGTCGAACTCGTCGTAGAACGAGTACTCGTGCTCCAAGAGCACATGGTTCTCGTCGGGGAACATGGAGACCCACCACGTGCCGTTGGTGATGCCTTCAAACGTGAAGTCGCCGTTTACGTCGGTGGTGGTTTCGAAGAAGTCGAAGTTGTTGTTGAAGAGCACAACTCTCTGGTTTGCGATGTCGACGGTTCCGTTCCACACCATGTGGCCGGTGACGTCGCCCTCTACGGCGGGTTCGGCGGCGCACGACTGGGTCTGGGCCGCGATATTGAAGGAGGCGTCTATGGCCGTTGTTGGCCCGGATGCGACCGTCACATCCACGTAGCAGTTTTGGCCTGTCACCGGGGCGTTCCAGGTCGACGGGAGGAGGCCCGTCGCGTACGAGGTCGCGGCGAGCCAGACGCCGTTCGAGGCTTCGAAGCGCATGCGGTAGTCGCCGGCGACCAGGCCGTCGTTCTCTGCGGTGTCGTAGTTCAGCTTGAACAGGAAGGCACCGGCGACGGAGTCCTGCTTCTCGACCGGGCGCCAGAGGCCGAGCTCGTCTTTGAAGAAGAGGTGCACGGTGATCGGGTCAGTGGCAGTGGCGTCTGAGACCTCACCAGAGATGACCGGCGGCGAGCTCGCGAGCCGGAACTCGTAGGCGGCGAAGTTTCCCGCCGTCAGGGGGCCAATCGCGTCTGCGTCGATGAGGCGAGTTGCGTTCTGCCAGTACTCAGAGACGTAGTTGCCTTCGAGGGCGATGGCTCGCATCGTGTACGAGCCTCCCACGGGCAGCACCACTCGCCACGAGCCCCAGCCATCGCCGTTGCCCGTGACTGTCAGGGTGTCGGTTGAATCGGCGACGTTCGTGAACACGACCTTGCCGTGAATCGCGCCACCCATTTCGGTCAGCACGGTGCCAGTCAGCAGCGCGCCTTCGACCAGGGTGACGTCGTGGCCGCTAAGCGTCGCGTCGACTGTCACGTCGACGGCGAAGGACTGATCCGTTGCGAAGGCGGCGATCGTCGCGGCGTCCTTGGCCCACGTCGAAGCATCTGCGTCACCGAGCAAAGTGGGAAGATACGAGCTGGCCGCATCCGGAGCGAATTGGATGAAGTAGTTGCCACTGTCGCGCACCCCACCGAGGCTGTAGACGCCGGTCGTCGAGTTCACCGCGCTGATGTCGATGAGGCTGAAGGAGCCACCGCTCGCGACTTTGTAGAGCTTGGCGTAGACGGTCGGGCTGAGCGACGCGGTGTTCGATACGGTGCCGGTGACCGTCTTGTCGGTGCCTGAGCCGTAGGGCGGGCCGGAGCAGTAGCCGGCGTACGCCTGCCCAACCACCTCGACGTTGAAAAAGTTAATGTCTGCGCCGCCACTGACGCCGAAGTCGAGCGAGCAGGCCCCGTAGCCGCCGCTGTACGGGGGGTACGTGAGCGAGCCATATCGGTCGCGAAGCTGCCACGTCAGAAGCTGGTCGGTGTCGGCGTTGCGGAACGCGAGCCGGTACGAGCCATCTGGCAGATCCGTGAACGCGAAGTTTGCGCTGCCCGACACGATTCCGTACGGAGTTGCGAGGTAGGCGTTTGCCCCAGAGTCGAACTTGTAGAGGTAGATGTCGGCCGGCGAGGGCTCGTTGCCGCCGCCGTACTGCGTGAGATTGCCGGTGACGTCGGCAAGGTCTGCGACCAGGCTGAAGTTGATCGCCGAGGCGGAGTACGAGTTCGTCGAGGTGAGAGAGACGGTGTCCGCAAATCCGCTCGACGCCGCGCCGTTGTAGTACTGGTCGACGAAACCCGTAGCAGAGGCCCGCACGAGCACGTCGGTGTCGGACGATGCTCCGAAGCTCAGCACATAGCTGCCGTCCAACTCCACCGGGGTGCTGCCGATGACGGTGCCGCCCTCTTCTGCGTAGACAGTCGCGCCCGTCACCGCTGTGGAGTCGGCATCAGACAGCACCGTGCCGCTGATCGAGCCGGCGCTGCCGAAGGCGGTGTATCCGATTGCCTGCGACAGAGACGATCCGGTGATCGTGAACGGCGCGGAGTAGGTGTCGAAATACGATCCGGCAACCGGGTGAAACTTCAGTCGGTAGGTGCTTGGGCCGTAGGGAACCCGCACGTCAAAGCTCGAGGTTCCTGAGGGGATCGTTTGGTCTGTGCCCGCGATTGGGTCGAAGGCACCGCCGTTCTGCGCCTGGACGGACATCGTGGTGTCTGCCCCGACATCGGTGGGGATGCTGCCGGTCACGTGATACTTGTCGAGCTCGATCGCGAATGGCGTCGTCGCACCCTCGGTGACAACGACCGACGTGTTCGCATTGAAATAGCTGGTGTCAGTCGGCTTGACGATGTAGGTGCCGGCGGCCAGAGGGAACGATTGCATGCCACCGCTGAGGAACACCACGGTGTCGCCAACGTAGATGTGGGGGCCACCATAGGCAGCGCCGCCCGCGCTGGCATCCGTCACAGTGATCTGGATCGTGCCGTCGGCATAGGCGGGTGTCGCCGTCACGCCGCCGAGCGCGACAAGTGCAAACACCGTTGCGGCGGTTGCCATAAAGCGGGCACGGGCAGAATTCAGAATGCGGTTGCGCATGCGACATCGCTAACTACTAGTTCGGGCAGGCAGAGATTGGGTCGGCTCAGCCTATCGAGGCGGATCGCCTTCTCGACGCCAGCGCGGTACCCCAGTTGGGGGGAAACGGCGACTAGCCGTTTTTCGAGTCGCGCCAATCCAGCCAGCGCTGCACCTTGTCGAGGTCGTAGTGAGGGCCGCTCAGCCCGACCGTGAACAGGGTCGCGCCCATCGCGTGCATTTCGTCGGCGTGCTCTGTCGTCGGCAGTTCGCCCGCACCACCGGCAGCAGCCGGGCGCCGGTTGAGCTCGGTCGAGATCTCGATCTCGCTGGTGTCGCGACCCACCTCCGTGCCGTGCGCGGCGAGCACCGCGAGCTTGCGCTCGAGGGTCGCTGCGTCGCTAAAGCTGTGCCAAATGTCGGCGTGCTGCGCGACTATGCGCAGGGTCTTCTTCTCGCCACCCCCACCGATGAGCACCGGGATCTTTCGGGTGGGCGGCGGGTTGAGCTTGCTCCAGCGATCCTCGATGATCGGCAGGTCGCGGGCGAGCGCATCGAGGCGAGTGCCAACGCTGCCGAACTCGAAGCCGTACTCGTCGTAGTCACGCTCAAACCATCCGGATCCGGTGCCGAAGATGAAGCGGCCGATTGCGCCATCCTTCGCACTGATGTGGTCGATCGTGCGGGCCATATCGGCCTGGAGGTTCGCATTGCGGTAGCTGTTGCAGTTCACGAGCGAGCCGAGCTCGACGCGGGTCGTCTGCTCTGCGATCGCGGCGAGCATCGTCCACGACTCGAAGTGCAGTCCGTCTTTCTCGCCGCTGAGCGGGTAAAAGTGGTCCCAGTTGAAGATGATGTCGACGCCCATCTCTTCGAGGGCAGTCACGGTGTCGCGAATGTGGGAGTAGGTGGCGTGCTGGGGGGCGATTTGCGCGCCGATGCGCACCGGTCTGGTCATGCGTCAAGCCTACGAGGGCGCGGGTTAGCGGCCGAGCATCTTCTGCAGGCTTGCGAGTTCTTCGGCGGTGGGCGGGGCACCCTTCTTCGCGGCGCCGAGTCCGAAGCCGGATCCGCCGGCAGCCGCAGGGGCCGTGCCTGCCGCGAGCGCCGCATTCTCTGCCGCGCGCTTGGCGGGGTTGCCCGATTTCGAGCCGCCCTTCTTCTGCTGCTGGGGCTTGGATCCGCCGAATTTTGCACCGGGGATCGGCCCAAGACCCGGCACTTGCGGCATGCCGCCACGCGCCACCGTCTTCATCATTTTGGCCGCCTGCTCGAAGCGGTTGACCAGCGCGTTGACCTCGGTCACGGTGCTTCCCGCGCCACGAGCGATGCGCACTCGGCGCGAGCCGTTGAGCACCTTCGGCTGTCGGCGCTCCATCGGGGTCATCGAGAGGATGATCGCCTCGGTGCGCGTGATCTCGCTCTCGTCGAAGTTGTCGAGCTGTTGGCGCATGCCCTTCGCGCCAGGCAGCATGCCGAGCATGCTCTTGAGCGAGCCCATGTTCTTGAGCTGCTGCATCTGGCTGAGAAAGTCTTCGAGCGTGAACGTGTCGGTCGCGAACTTCTCCGCGACCTTGGCGGCCTCATCCTGATCGAAATTCTTCTGCGCCGTCTCGATGAGCGTGAGAATGTCACCGAGGTCGAGGATGCGACTGGCCATGCGATCCGGATAAAACGGTTCGAAGTCGTCGAGCCCCTCGCCCGTCGAAGCGAAGATGATCGGGCGCCCCGTCACCGAAGCGACCGAGAGCGCTGCGCCACCGCGCGCGTCACCGTCGAGCTTGGAGAGAACGACCGCGGTGAAGTCGACGCCGTCTTGAAAGGCCTTCGCCGTCTGAACGGCGTCTTGACCGATCATCGCGTCAATGACGAAGAACACCTCGTCTGGGTCGATCGCTTTGCGAATGTCGCCCGCCTGCTTCATCAGCTCCGCGTCAACGCCCAAGCGGCCGGCGGTGTCGACGATGACGACCGAGTACTGCTTGTCTTTCGCAAACTTGATCGCCTGCTTCGCGACCTTGACCGGGTCGCCCTTGCCGTTGCCAGGCTCCGGAGCGAAGACCGGCACCCCCGCCTGCTCGCCGACCACCTGCAGTTGCGTGACGGCGTTGGGTCGCTGCAGGTCGGCCGCGACGAGCACCGGGGTCTGCCCCTCGCTCTTGAGCCATTTCGCGAGCTTGCCGGCGAGCGTGGTCTTGCCCGCACCCTGCAGGCCGGCGAGCATGATGACGGTCGGCCCGGTCTTGGCGAAACGGATGCGGCGCGCCTCGCCACCGAGAATCGTCACCAACTCGTCGTTGACGATCTGCACTACCTGCTGCGCCGGGTTGAGCGCTTTCGAGACCTCGTCGCCGAGCGCACGCTCGCGCACGCGGCCAGTGAAGTCCTTGACAACATCGAGAGCGAC